>JAIOII010001646.1 GCA_019912685.1 Kofleriaceae bacterium | reverse complement strand
GCTTCGAGCCGCTGCCCGGCAACCTGCCCCGGCCGCTCGCGCTCCGCTACCACGGCCACCAGTTCCAGGTCTACAACCCGCAGCTCGGCGACGGGCGCGGCTTCCTGTTCGCGCAGCTCGAGGACGGCGACGGGCGCCTGCTCGACCTGGCGACCAAGGGCAGCGGGCAGACGCCGTGGTCGCGCGGCGGCGACGGGCGGTTGACGCTCAAGGGCGGCGTCCGCGAGATCCTCGCGACCGAGATGCTCGAGGCGCTCGGCGTGCCGACGTCGAAGACGTGGAGCCTGTTCGAGACCGGCGAGAAGCTCCACCGCAACGACGAGCCGTCGCCGACGCGATCGAGCGTGCTCGTGCGCCTCGGCCACTCGCACGTGCGCTTCGGCAGCTTCCAGCGCCACGCCTTCCACCGCGACCGCGACCGCCTGCGCGCGCTGCTCGACTACGGCCTCGCGAGCTTCGCCCCGGAGCTCTGCCACCAGGGCGGCGCCGGCGCGACGCGCGCGTTCCTGCGCCTCGTCGTCGAGCGCACCGCGCGGCTGTGCGCGGCGTGGATGGCGGCCGGCTTCGTCCACGGCGTCCTCAACAGCGACAACCTCAACGTCACCGGCGAGAGCTTCGACTACGGCCCGTGGCGCTTCCTGCCGGTCTTCGATCCGACGTTCACCGCCGCCTACTTCGATCACTCCGGGCTCTACGCCTACGGCAACCAGCCCGCCGCGGTGCGCTGGGATCTCGAGCAGCTCGCGCTCGCGCTCCAGCCGATCGCCGGCGGCGAGACCCTCCACGTGCGCGTCGACTTCGACCAGGCGTTCGAGGCGGCGCTCGACGCCGAGATCGTGCGCCGCCTCGGCGTGCGCTCGCGCGGGCCGCTCTTCGATCGCCTGCTGCGCACGAGCGTGTTCCGCTTCCTGTTCGACTCGAAGCTCGGCTTCGAGCGCTTCTTCTTCGCCGCGTACGGCGGCCGCGCCGGCGCGGGCGCGGCGATGGTCGAGGACCTCGCGGCGTACGAGCCCGAGGACCCCGACCGCCGCCGCCATCCGTACTTCGCCGGCGACGCCCCGTGCACGATGCTCGTCGACGAGGTGGAGGCGCTCTGGGAGCCCATCGCGCAGCGTGACGACTGGGCGCCGCTCGAGGCCAAGCTGGCTCAGATCCGCGTGATGGCCGACGCGTTGCGGCGTGCGTGACCGCAGCGCCCGCCGACGCGCTCCGCCACAGCTCGGTCAGCTCGCCAGCATCTCCTCGGCCTCGAGCTCCGCGTCGAGATCCGCGATCGTCCGGGCGATCACGTCGTCGGAAGGCAACTCGCGCGGCGCGCCCGCCTGCTGCGCGGCGAGCCGGAACAGCTCGACGGTGGCGGCCCGCTCCTCGCTGACGCGCTGGACGCGCGCGCGGGTCTCGTCGAGGATCTGCAGCCGGCGCTCGACGACCGCGCGGTGCAGGACCGCCTCGTCGGTGGTCTTCGCGCGCAGGTCGGCGGCGGTGCGCTCGAGCGCGTCGCGGCTCACCGCGGCCAGGGCGCGCCCGCACTGCTCCTGGGTCTTCGCGAGGCGCACCCATCGCTCCATGAGCTGCTCGAGATCCAGGTGGTGCGCGAGCGCGGGGTTCGAGCGCTCGATGTCGACCATCAGCTCGGCCAGATCGTGCAGCTCGGCCCGGCTGCCCTCGAGCTGCTGCTCGATCGCCGCGATGCGCTCCGCCCTCGCCTTCCGCCGCCGCCGATCGTCGACGTGCTCGCGGAAGCGCTCGCTCCGCGCGAGCAGGACGCCGGCGACCAGCGCGACCACGATCGCCGCGGAGGCGACGAGCACGCTGCCGACGTACAGCGCCAGCGCGAGCGTGCCGAGCACCGCCGCGGCGGTCGAGGGGTGGATCAGCGCGTGGCCGACGTATGGAACCCCGGACGCGAGACTCGGCGCGTGCGGGCTGCGAGTGGGTGCGAGTGCGGTCGTCATACCGGACGACGCTTCAAGCCGTGTGCCGGCTCGAGCGCGGCGTGGACCGTAGGGAGTCCGACGATCTCGAACGTCGCGGAGCCCAGCCGGATGTCGGCGGCCTCGAATGCGGCGAGGAGCTCGCGGCCGATCGCGTCCTTCAGCTCGCGGACCGCGTGATCCAGCGCGATGAAGCGGACCGTCAGCTCGATCCAGTTGTCCGTCAACCGGAAGTAGGCTCGCGGTGACAGGTCGGTGTTGCGCAGGTCGAAGCGCCGCAAGAGCTCGGCCCTGTCGGCGTCGCCGAGGCGCTGGAGCTCCTGCGTGTGCCGCGCGGCGACGTCGAGCACGATCGCCTCGGCGCGCGTGCGGTCCGTCGCGTACGAGAGCGGGATCGTGAGCTCCTCCCACAGGTAGGGGAAGTCGCGGGTGTAGTTGTAGACCGGCTCGTCGAAGACCTTGGCGTTCGAGACCGTGACCACCCGCCCCGTGTACTGGCGGCTCCTCACCCACATCGCCGGATCCGCGTTCTGCACGGGCGGGGGCTGGCCCATCTCCATGATCGTCGTCTGCGTGAAGTCGAGCGCGACGACGTCCCCACGCACGCCGCCCATGACGATCCGATCGCCGATCCCGAACGTCCGGCCGCGCATGATGACGACGTAGCCGGCGAGCGCGGTGACGACGCGCTGGAGCGCAAACGCGAGGCCCGCCGTGACCAGGCCGAGCGCGGTCGTCAAGCGGACCGGATCATCGAACCACAGCGAGACGAGCCCGACGGCCACGATCACGGCGCACGCGAGCGAGACCGCCTGTCCGAGCCAGAAGCGCACGCGGTCGTGGCGCGAGGCCGGCACGACGGCCGAGACGAGGGCGCGCACCAGCCGCCGGATCAGCCAGATCCCGACCACGAGCGCGATCGACAGCAGGAGCTTGCGCCCACTCTCGGCGTTGACGCCGACGAGGCGCACGCCGAAGACCTCCACGGGCGCGAGCAGGGCATCGACGCGCATACGAACAGCGCGTAGCAGTAGGCGTGCCGCGATCGGCTCGGCCGTTCACGCAGGATAGAGGCTCATCGCGCCCGTCCAGGTCAGGTTGGCGGCGACCCGCTTCGGGCGCTCGGACGGGATCGCCATCGGGCGGCGGCCGCGCGCGTCGAAGACGAGGCCGACCACGCCGCCGCGCAGCGTGCGCTCGAGCCTGGCGCCCGGGCCGGCGCCGACGTCGACGTGGCGCGCCGGCGTCAGCGTCGCCTTCACCTCCTCGCCGGAGCCGAGCTCGAGGTGGCGCAGGTCGCCGGCGTTCAGGCGCTCGGTCCTCGCCTCGCCGCCCGGCATCCGCAGCTCGACGGTGAGCAGCGGGCCGTGCTTGGCCGCGCCCACCGGCGCGACGCAGGTCCCGAGCCGCACCAGGCAGTCCTTCTCGAAGACCTCGGTCGCCGCCGCCGGGTGCACCGTCGAGAGCACGCCGAGGTGCGGCATCATGAAGATCGAGTCGACCGCGATCTCGGTGACGCCCTCGACCTGGAAGGCGTCGATCATCATGAGCATCGACTGGCTGCGCCGGGGCGCGTGCGAGAGCACGCCGCCCGACCCGACGAGCAGGTCGAGCTGCATCAGGTCGACGAGCGTGTTCGAGACGTCCTGGGCGAACGCGTCCGAGATCGAGCGCTCCTGCTGCGCGCCGGTCAGCTTCACCGCGAACTGCTTGTGCTGGACGAAGGAGAGCCGCAGCGCCTCGCGCGCGATCGCCTGCTCGATCTTCAGCTCCTCGAGGGTCTGCGGGATCGTCGTCGGCCGGATCATCTTGTTGCCGATGCGATCGCGCAGCTCGGCCTCGTGCAGGTCGAACGGCACCCAGCGCTGGATGTCGCCGATGCCGGCCTCCGCGAGCACGTTCGACACCGAGTACGACATGCCGAGGTTCGCCGACACCGTGCGGTTGAAGACACCGCCGAAGACGCTGAACACGTCGGTGGTCGCGCCGCCGATGTCGACGCCGACGACGTTCACGCCGTCGCGCTCGGCGAGCGCCTTGATGATGAGCCCCATCGCGCCCGGCGTCGGCATGATCGGCACGTCGGTCCACGTCATGAGCTTCCCGTAGCCGGGCGCCTGCGCCATCACGTGCTCCATGAACACGTCGTGGATCGCGTCGCGCGCCGGGGCGAGCCGCTCCTCCTCGAGGGTCGGCCGCAGGTTGTCGACGAACTGGAGCGCGACCTTGCCGCCGAGCATCTTCTCGATCTCGCCGCGCACGTCCTTGTTGCCGGCGTAGATCACCGGCAGGTCGTAGCCCGAGCCGAGCCGCGGCCGCGGCTGCGCCGCGCGCAGGAGCTCGGCGAGCGCGACCACGTGCTTGCGCGTCCCGCCGTCGGTGCCGCCCGCCATCAGGATCATGTCGGGCCGCAGCTGGCGGATGCGCTCGATCTTCTCGTGCGGCAGCCGCTTGTCGTTGATCGACACCGAGTCCATCACGATCGCGCCGGCGCCGAGCGCCGCGCGCGCCGCGCTCTCCGCGGTCATCTTCTTCACGACGCCGGCGACCATCATCTGCAGCCCGCCGCCGGCCGACGACGTCGAGATGTAGAGGTCGGTGCCGACCCCGTCCCGCTCGGGCCGGATGATCGCGCCGTCGGGCCCGAGCGACGTCAGGAACTGCCGGCCGCGCAGCTCCTGGATCTCGCGCACCGCGTTGAGCACCCCGCGCGTGACGTCCTCGACCGGCGCCTCGACCGTCGTCGGCGCCTCGCCGCGCGTCGTGAGCCGGTACTCGCCCTGCGCGTTCTTCTCGATGAGGATCGCCTTGGTCGTCGTCGACCCGCAGTCGGTCGCGATCACCGAGCGGACGGCGGCGGGATCGACTTCCTTGTAGGCGTGCGTGCCGTGCCCCGACGAAGACATCGCCCCGGGTGTATCACGCGCGGGCTTCCAGGCGCTTGAGGAGCAGCTCGATCGAGCCGCGCTTCTCGAGGATCGCCTGCAGCTGGTCCCAGCGCGTCGGGCTCGCCCACACGACGCCGACGATCGGCCGCAGGAAGAGCATCACCTGGCTGCCGAGGTAGCCCATCGGCTTCACCGACTCGAGGAAGAACATCGCCGCCGGCGTCAGCCGCCGCCGCGCGATCCCGTCGGCGAGCTCGTCGAGCAGCGCGCGCTCGTCCTCGCTCAGGTCCTCCTCGGTCGTCGTCTCGGTGGTCATCGCGGCACGCGGAGCTCGAGGAGCTCGACCACCTGGCGCTTGCCCTCGGCGTCGAGCCCGTCGAAGTAGAGGATGAAGCCGCGGTGACGATCCATCCAGCTCGGCCGCGCGAACGGCGACACCAGCGCCGCGCCCCGACCGACCTGGACCCGCCGCAGCTCCTCCCACGGCCGGAACCTCCGGCTCGCGAAGCGTCGTTGCTCCACCCCGCGCTCGTCGAGCCGGTAGTGGGTGGGGAAGAGGAACGGCCCCGTGGCCGCCACCAGGAACACCGCCGCGAGCAGCGCGAGGAACGGCGACCGCAACGTGACGAGCACCACCCACGCCGCGATCAGCACCACGGCCGCGATCAGCGCGAGCTGATCCGGCCGCCGGCGAGCGGGATGGGCGGTCCAGGTGACCATCACGTCCGTGGTGTACCAGCGAGTCGCGGCGGTGCCTACCGCCCCTTCCACACCGGCTTGCGCTTCTGGAGGAACGCGCTGATGCCCTCGGCGGCGTCCTCGAGCGCGAGCACCTTGCCGAGCTCGCCCTGGAGGTAGCGGAGCGCAGGCGCGAGCTCCATGTCGGCGGACCCGTAGAACGCGCGCAGGCCGAGCGCGACGGCGGCGGGGCTCTTGTCGGCGAGCTCGCCGGCGAGCTTCGTCGTCGTCGCCTCGAGCTCGGCGGCGGGGACGACCTGGTTGACGAGGCCCATCGCCAGCGCCTCGGCGGCGCTGTAGCGGCGGCCGGTCAGCATCATCTCGAGCGTGCGCTTGCGGCCGATGTTGCGTGTGATCTCGGCGGTGATCATCATCGGCCACAGGCCGACCGCGATCTCGGTCGTGCCGAAGGTCGCCGTGTCGGCGGCGATGACCAGGTCGCACGCGACCATGAGGCCGAGGCCGCCGGCGAGCGCGTGACCGTTGACCATGGCGATGATCGGCTTGCCGACGTCGTGCATGCAGAGGAGGAGGTCGACCAGGGTCGCGGGCGGGATGTCGCTCGCGGCGCCCGAGCCCGGCGTCGCCTGCATCGAGCCGAGGTCGCCGCCGGCGGAGAACGCGCTGCCGGCGCCGGTCAGGACGACGACGCGGACGGCGGCGTCGGCGCGGAGGCGGCCGAGCGCGTGCACGAGCTCGGCGCAGGTGTCGAGCCCGATCGGGTTGCGCTTGTCGGGCCGGTTGAGCGTGATCCGGGCGACAGGCCCGGCGCCGTCGACGAGCAGGGTGCGGTAGGTTGACTCGACCATCGACCACACCCTACGCTCGGCTTCGATGCGCCGCTCGGGGGCCGTGGCCTTCTTCGTATTTCTTCTCGGCGCCTGGGCCGCCGTCACGGTCCCGGCGCGTCCGGCCGCCGCCGGCGACAACGATCTCATCCTCGGCCGCCTCGTCGTCCTCTCCGACGACACCGGCGCCGGCATGCCGACGCGCGCTGTCGGCCAGAGCCTCGAGCTGCGCGCGCTGGTCAGCGAGCTCGGCGTCGCGCTCGCGCCGCGGCTGCTCGCGCCCGCCGACACCCTCGGCTTCGGCGGCTTCCAGTTCTCGGCCGACATCGGCTGGACCTCGATCTCGAGCGAGGAGCGCTGGTGGCGCGCGATGCGCAGCTCGCCCGACGCGAGCGGCGCCGGCACGGAGCCCCACGGCGCCGGCATGCTGCCGACGATCGGGCTCTTCGCGCGCAAGGGCATCTGGCTCCCGGCGCCGTCCGTCGAGTTCGGCGCCGGCATGGTGCACCTCTTCGACTCGAAGATCTGGAGCGGTCAGGCCTACGTGAAGCTCGCGCTGCAGGAGGGCTATCACGACCTCCCGATCCCGTCGGTGGCGGTGCGCGGCGGCGTGTCGCGCCTCATCGGCCAGAAGGACCTCGACCTGACGGTCGTCTCCATCGACGGCAGCATCTCCAAGCACCTCGGGGTCGGCGGCACGTGGGGCTTCGATCCCTACGGCGGCTACGGCGCGCTCGTCATGATCCCGCGGTCCGAGGTGATCGATCCGACGCCGCACATCGATCCGCTCGATCCCATGTCGGTCGATGACCGCGCCCTCAACTTCGTCTTCAAGGATCAGGACAACATCCTGCGCCACCGCCTCTTCCTCGGCGCCAAGCTCCAGTACTACGTGTTCCAGCTGACCGTCGAGGGCGCGTACGCGCTCGCCGGCAGCTCGATCGACGACCGCTCCGGCGACGTCGAGTGCTCGTTCGACTCGACGACGACGGCGTGCGACTCACCCGATCAGGCGAACGCGCAGAAGACGTTCACGGTCTCCGCCGGCTTCGACTTCTGATGCGCGGGCTCCGGGCGGCGCTGCTCGCGATCGAGGAGCTGCGCGGCGACCTCTTCCGCCTCGCCGCGCGCGTGGTCGCGCTCGAGGAGGAGCTCGTGCGCCGCGTGCCCGCCGAGGAGCGCGACGCCGTGCAGGCGGCGCTCGACGCCCGCACGCCGGAGCTCGTGAAGCACATCCAGGCGGCCGACGTCGGCGCCTCCGGACGCCTGCTCCTCGGCGACGCCGTCGACAAGTACGCGGTCCCGCCGCTGCCCGGCGGCGGCCCGCCGTGCCTCGAGCTCCTGCCGATCTGCAACGCGCGCTGCTGCACGTTCGACGTGCCGCTCGGCACCCAGGATCTCGACGAGGGCGTGCTGCGCTGGGACGAGGGCACGCCCTACCTCCTCGCGCACGACGGCGACGGCCGCTGCGCGCACCTGTCGCCCGACCACGCGTGCACGAGCTACGCGCAGCGCCCGGCGGTCTGCCGCGCCTACGACTGCCGCGAGGATCGCCGCGTCTGGATCGACTACGAGCGGCGCATCCCGGCGCCCGCGGACGAGCCGCCCGGCGATCGCACGCTCACCGCCGCCGAGCGCCACGAGCGCGCTGCGGCCCGCGAGGTGTCGCTCATGATCGAGTCGCGCGCGCTGCGCCGGCGCTGACCGCCGGTCAGGGCCCGACCGGGCAGTTGATGCCGGTGAGGACCACCGTGTTGTTTCCTTCGCGGCACTCGAGGTTCTGCGACTGACCGGCGCCGTCGTCGTCGACGATGATCGTGCCGACGCTGCCGGCGGCGAGCCAGTCACAGCTCACGGTCTCGCACAGCCCGGGGTGCAGGTTCAGGGTCGTCATCGCCGTGCAGCCGAGGGCCCCGGGCGGGTCGCCGCCGTAGACCGACACCGGCAGCCCGCGCGCGACCGGCTCGGTGCCGCGGTTGCAGACGTCGATCGAGATGCGCGCGCCGCCGCTGACGCAGGTGACGCTCGCGCTGCGGATCGTGAGATCGGGCGAGAGGCCGACGCCGAGCCCCTCGCCGGGGACGTTCTGGCGGAAGTTGTTGAGCCCCGCCTGCGACCAGTTGCGCAGCCACTGCGACGTGCGCGGCACGCGGCCGTCCTCGCCGATGTTGGTGACCGAGTACGCGTGCTGGTTCCAGATCGGCCGCGTGTTGACCCAGCGATCGACCTGATCGGCGAGGACGCGCACGCCGAACGCGCTCTGCCCGCCGGGGTTCTCGGCGCGACACACCCGGCCCGCCGCCGACGGGCCCGCGATCGGATCGCGGCACACGAAGCCGTCGCCGCCGCAGTCGGCGTCGGCCGTGCAGCGGCAGCGGCCGAGCGTGTCGCTCGCCATCTCGCGGCCGCACACCGTCGCGTTGGGGCAGTCGGAGTCGTCGAGGCAGTTCACCCCGTCGAAGATCGGATCGAGCGCCGGGCACGAGACGTTGCAGTTCGTGTTCGACGGCACGACGATCTCGGCGTTGAAGTCGGCGTCGACGTCCGCGATGATCGGGTTCTCGTACCAGGTGCACGACTGGCGGAAGCGCGAGTACATCACCTGGCCGGTCGTGCCGTCGTAGACGCGGGTGAAGCACTCGTCGGCGTACACGACCTCGGCGCGGCCGTCGCCCTCGAAGTCGAACACCGACGAGCCGGTGACGTTGCTCGACAGGTCCTGCGACGGCTGGAACCAGAGGATGCCGTCGGTGCGGCCGCTCGCGCACGTCGCCGTCGAGCCGCCGGCGACGCAGTCGGGGTCGAACACCGTGTACGCGGTGCCGCCGGCCGAGGCCATCTCGGCGCGGCCGTCGCCGTCGAAGTCGGCGATCGTCGGCGCGCCGCCGTTGCCGGGCGTCGGGCCCTGGAGGTTGCCGGTGAAGATCGGGCGCCCGCCGTTGGTGTACGCGCGGATCACGCCGGCGTTGACGGTCACGATCTCGGCGACGCCGTCGAGCGCGCC
This sequence comes from Kofleriaceae bacterium, assembly GCA_019912685.1. Classification (GTDB taxonomy): domain Bacteria; phylum Myxococcota_A; class Polyangia; order Haliangiales; family Haliangiaceae; genus UBA2376. The sequence goes on along the minus strand of JAIOII010001646.1, from coordinate 38 downwards.
GCGGTCGTCGGCGGCCGCGCTGGCGGTGAACGTGCCGA
>JAIOII010001645.1 GCA_019912685.1 Kofleriaceae bacterium | reverse complement strand
CGCGGTGATCGCGCAGCTCGAGACGCTGGACGCCGCGCCCCGCGCCGCGCTCCTCGCCGCGCTGGCGCCCGTCCTCGACGACGGCGTCCGTTACATGGTGACGAGCGATCAGCTCAAGAACCTCGCCGGCCACTTCGTCGCGATCGGCGCCCACGGCAAGTCCCACACGCCGATGACGCGCGCGGCCGACCTCGACGCCGAGCTGTCCGGCGCCCGGACGGTCATCGCCGAGCGCCTCGGCGGCAGGTCGGCGCTCCCGGCGACGATGTCGTTCCCGCACGGCGCGCACGACGCCGGCATCGTCGCGCGCGCCCACGCCGCCGGCTATCAGCTCGTCTTCACCAGCGTGCCCGAGCTCCCCGCCGCGACCGGCAGCGGCCCCGGCGTGCTCGGCCGCGTCGGCTTCACCGGCGACACGATCACCGACGCCCGCGGCCGCTTCGCGCCCGAGCTCCTCGCGCTGCACCTCTTCCGGAAGCCTCACTCCGCATGACCCGTCGACGCGGCGGCGGGATAGACTGACGGCCGGTGTTCGGCATCTTCGGCATCTGCGGCCTGCTGGTGTTCATCCTGGCGCGCCCGCAGGAGTACGTCGAGGTGCTGCAGCGGCTGCCGATGCTGTACCTGTTCTGCGCGGGCGCGGTCGGCGGCTTCGTCCTCGACGTGAAGCTGCGGCGGAACGACCCGCAGCCGGTGCCGATCCTCCGCTGGGTCGTCGCGTTCCTGCTCTGGGCGACGATCTGCAGCGCGGTGAAGGCGGGCCCCGCGTTCCAGCCGAACCTCATCGAGGTCGGGATCCTCTTCATCCTGTTCGCGACGATCTCGCACGGGGCCCAGACCCTGCACGCGTTCCGCATCGTCGCGGCGACGGTGATGGTCGTCGGCCTGTTCCTCGCGGTCGTGTGCATCCACCAGGGCCTGCAGGACCGGTCGTGCATCGTCACCGATCCCGAGCACCCGGGCGAAGGCACGCCCGACGGGCGGCCCTGCGAGATGGCCAGCAACTGCTACGAGACCGACGCCGAGCCCGGCGCCGAGTACCGCTGCGAGAAGGCCGGCATGTTCGGCACGTACTCGATCGACGACCGCGTGCGCTACCGCGGCGAGCTCCACGACCCGAACGAGCTCGGCATGACCGTGTGCATCAGCGCGTTCGCGATGCTCATCGCGTTCGCCAACCAGCGGCGGCGGCCGCTCACGATCGTCGCGGCGGTCGTCGGGAGCCTCGTCGTCCTCTACTGCGTCAAGCTGACGCAGTCGCGCGGCGCGATCCTCGTGTTCGCGCTGGTGGTGTCGGTGTACGCGATCCGGCGGTTCGGCATCGGCGGCGTCATCGCCGCCGGGATGGCGGCGCTGCCGCTCGTCGCGCTGGGCGGGCGCAGCGGCGAGGCCGCCGACATGTCGACCCGCCTGCGCTACGAGGCCTGGTACGCGGGCCTGCAGATGTTCAAGCAGAGCCCGGTGTTCGGCGTGGGCCAGCGCCAGTTCTCCGAGCACCACTACATGACCGCGCACAACTCGTACGTGCTCGCGCTCGCCGAGCTCGGGTTCATCGGGCTCGTGCTGTTCATCTGCCTCCTCTACCTGACGGTGAAGACGCTCGTGCTCGGCGTGATCCAGCTCGAGCACGTGCCGGGCGCGCGCCCGGCGCAGGTGTGGGCGATGGCGCTGCTCTCGTCGTTCGCCGGGATGCTCTTCGCGATCAACACCCTCTCGTTCAGCTACCACACCGTGCTCTGGATCTTCCTCGGGCTGGGCGGGGCCTGGGTGTCGATGGTCCGCCATCACAAGCCCGACTTCGACGTGCGCATCACGAGCCGCGACCTCGCGGCCATCGTCGCCGGCTGCGCGGCGTTCGCGTTCGTGGTGCTGCCCCTGTTCCTCCGTTTCAAGGGCGCCTGAAGGTGCTACGCTGGTTTCATGGCGCCGTTCCGCGACGCGCTCGCCGACGAGGTGATGACGTCACCCACCAGCGCCGGCACGCTGTCGCTCGAGGTCGCGCCACGCCACGTCGTCGTCGCGCTCGCTGACGTCCAGCTCGCGGTGTCGGAGGGGCTCCTCACCATCACGCGCGCGGCGCGCCGCCGGGTCCGGCGCGTCGTCCGGCCGATCGGCTCGCGCCTCATCGTCGCGCGCGGCCTGCCGAGCGAGGGCGTCGGCCTCTGGCTCGAGCCCAGGCCGGGCGAGGTCGAGCGCGTGTTCGGCGCCGAGCCGCGCGATCTCATCGACCACGCGGACGGGCTGGTCGCGCTGCGCCAGCTCGATCGCCTGATCCGGCGGCTGGCGGCGGCGCTCTCCGGCGTCGGCAACGGCGTGCGCGAGGCGCTCGAGATCGGGCCGGCGGCCGACCGCGGGCTGGACAAGGTGCTCCTCGCCGACTACGGCGATCACGTGACCGTCTACCGCCGGTCGCTGTTCCACGTGCGCGCCCGGCGCCTGCTCGACGCGCACGTCGACGGCCGGGTCGTCATCCCGACCCCGGCGGGCGAGGTGCGGGTCATGTGCTCGAGCCGCTTCGCCGTCTCCGTCATCGGCGACTACGTCCGCTTCACGACGCCGGCCGGCGACGACCTCGCGCACGTGTCGCTGCCGTGGGTCTCGCGCGGCGATCGCGAGGAGATTGCCCGCCGGATCGGGCAGGTCGTCGAGCGCGACCGCGTGTCGTCGGACACTTAGCTCGCTCTCGCGCGTGCCGGCGGCCATTGCGGAGGGGTCCGACCGGCCCCACCTTGGAACACATGTTCGACAAGCGCTGGCGGATCGGAACCCTGCTCGGGTTTCCCGTCGAGATCAACCTGACCTTCCTGCTCCTCCTCGGCGTCGTCTTCATCTGGCTGGGCGGCGTCGCCGGGCTCGTCGTGGTCGGGATCGCGTTCGGCTCGGTGCTCCTGCACGAGCTCGGGCACGCCGTCGTGGCGCGCCGGCTCGGCGTCAACGTCTCCGGCATCGAGCTCCACTTCTTCGGCGGCGCCGCCAAGATGATCGAGATGCCGCGCTCGGCCAACCACGAGATCGCGATCGCCGTGGCCGGTCCGCTCGTGTCGCTCGTGCTGGCGGGGCTGGGCCTGGGCCTCGGCGCGATCACCGGCAGCTGGCTGGTCAGCATCGTGGGATGGATCAACCTCACGATCGCGCTGTTCAACCTCATCCCGGCCCTGCCGATGGACGGCGGTCGGATCCTGCGGGCGCTCCTCACCCGCCGCATGGACTTCGTGCGTGCCACCGACGTCTCGGTGCTGGTCGCGCGCGTCGTGGCCATCGGCTTCGCCGTCGTCGGGCTCGCCACCGGCATGTTCCAGCTCGCGCTCCTCGCGCCGTTCCTCTGGCTCATGGGCAGCGCGGAGAAGCAGCTCGCGCGCAACCTGGCGCACCGGTACGCCTACAACGGGGACGGCTACGTCACCCGACATGAGCGCCGCTACGTGATCCGGCAGCGAAACGGCCGCCTCGTGATCGAGCTGTTGTAGCCTGGACGCGTGACGCCTGAGATCCTCGCGGTCGGACACCGCATCGCCGATCGCTACGTGGTTCGTGACGTGCTCGGACACGGCGCGATGGGCGCCGTCTACGAGGTCGAAGGCGAGGGCGGCGTGCACCACGCGATGAAGGCGGCGCTGCCCGACCTCGAGGACAGCGGCGAGGCGGTGCGGCGGCTGGCGCGCGAGGGCAACGCGCTCCAGCTCCTCGAGCACGACAACATCATCCGCGCGGTCGACCAGATCCTCGAGGGCGGCCGGCTCTACGTCGTCATGGAGCTGGCGCGCGGCCGGTCGCTGTCGCAGCTGGTGATGCGCGGGCCGCTCGAGCCGCGGCGCGCGCTCGTGCTCGCGCGCCAGATGCTCGACGGGGTCGAGCACGCGCACGGGCGCGGCGTCGTGCACCGCGATCTCAAGCCCGACAACGTGATCGTGACGATGGCCGGGACCCCGGAGAACCCGTTCGAGCGGGTGAAGATCCTCGACTTCGGGCTGGTCAAGCTGCTCGACGACGCGGCGGCGCTCATCGGCGGCTCCAGGCTGACGCGGACGGGCATCGCGTTCGGCACGCCGGCGTACATCGCGCCGGAGAGCGCGCAGGGGCGGCCGATCGACGGCCGCGCCGATCTCTACGCGATCGGCGTCATGCTGTTCGAGATGCTCACCGGCCGGCTGCCGTTCGTCGAGTCCGACCCGGGCCGGCTCCTGCGTGCGCACGTGACGAGCCCGCCGCCGTCGCTCGCCGACGTGGCGCCGGGCGCGCCGTTCGTGACGCCGGCGATGGAGGTGCTCGTCGGCGGCGCGCTGGCCAAGAAGCCCGACGAGCGCTTCCCCGGCGCGGCGGCGATGCGCGCGTGCCTCGACGACGCGTTCCTCAGCGTCTCCTGATTCCGCGCTCAGTCGGCGCGCTGCTCGAGCCACTCGCGCAGGGCCGCGCTCTCGCGCGACGGGCTGTGCTTGCGCTCGAACTCGTGGAGCTTGTCGAGCGCGTCGTCGTACTCGCCCTTGCGGATCTTGTCGGCCACCTTGCGCCAGTCCTTGGCGCTGCGCCCGTCGAGGTGCTCCGGCGCGGCGAAGGTGCGGGGACCTTCGTCGCGCGCCCACGGCGGCGGGCCGGTTCGTGACGGAGCAGCGGCGGGCGAGAAGCCCGGCGCGGGGGTCGGACGGTCGTCGCCGCCGCCGCGGCCGGCGAGCACGACGA
>JAIOII010000170.1 GCA_019912685.1 Kofleriaceae bacterium | reverse complement strand
GGTCGTGCGCAGCACCATGGTCGCGCGCGGCACCACGGCCACGCCCGCCTCGATCACGATCGCCGTGACGTTGTCGCCGCCGCCGCCGCGCAGGGCCGCCTCGATCAGGTCGCGCGCGGCGAGCGCCGCGTCGTTGGCCCCGGACGCCTGCGCCACCTTGTGCGCGTGATCGACGTGCCGGCGCGCGCATGTACGGCACCGTCGGGGAGTCGACGAAGCGGGCGCCGGACTGCGACGCCGCGCGGTGCTTCTCGCTGCGCTCCGCCTCGACCTTGACCAGATCGGTCTCGAGGCTGCGCAGCCGCTCGGCGAGCACGCCGCCGACCGCGGTCTCCGCGGTCACCATCGCTCGCGCGACGGCGAGCGCGACCAGATCGGCCAGCCCCATGTCCTCGCGCCGCAGCTCGCCGAGCACCTGATCGGCGGCGCGGGCGAGCCCGTCGAGCAGGTCGCGCAGCGGCGGCCACGCGCCGCCCTGCCCGAGCCAGCCCCTGGCGAGGTTCTCGGCGTACGTCCAGACGTTCACGCCGGTCGCCTTCTCGAGGTCGTGGTAGACGGCGTCGGCGAAGTTCCCCGCGACGAGCGAGATGGCCTCGTCGGCGCCGAGCAGCGCGCACAGCGGCGACTTGTGCACGCCGCCCGAGTGGGCCGCCGCCAGGAAGCGATCGCGCCGCGACCACCACGCGCCCGCGCCGGTCGTGCGCAGCACCATGGTCGCGCGCGGCACCACGGCCACGCCCGCCTCGATCACGATCGCCGTGACGTTGTCGCCGCCGCCGCCGCGCAGGGCCGCCTCGATCAGGTCGCGCACGACCTCGTCGGGTGGATCGGTCGACGCGACCAGGTGATGGACCGCGTCGGCCGGCGCGTAGCCGTACAGGCCATCGGAGCACAACATCAAGCGGTCGCCCGGCTGCAGCTCGACCTCGCTGACGTCGACCGCGGCGGTCGGCTTGGCGCCGAGGTTGCGCGACAGGACGTTCTTGTAGGCGTGGCGATCGGCCTCATCGGGCGCGATCGCACCGCGCGCCACGAGCTCGGCGACGATCGTGTGATCGGTCGTCAGCCGGTGCAGGTGACCGTCGCGCAGGAGGTACGCGCGGCTGTCGCCGACATGCGCGACCGTCGCGCGCCGGCCGTCGATCACGCATGCCACGACCGTGGTGCCCATGCCGCGTCGGTCCTTGCGGCGCTGCGCCTCGGCGTGCACGGCCGCCGACGCGGCGTTGATCGCGGCCTCGAGCAGCGCGCGCGGCTGCATCGCGCTCCGCCGCGCGCGCACGTACTCGTGGATGACGTCGCGCGCCTTGTTGGCCGCGACGTCGCCCGAGGAGGCGCCGCCCATGCCGTCGAGGACGGCGTACAGGCCCCACCTGGGATCGACGATGAGGGCGTCCTCGTTGTGCTCGCGCACCGAACCCTGGTGCGTGTTGCCCGCCGACTTGATCGAGAGCGCGCTCATCGCCACGCCTCGGTCTGCCGGCGCTGCGCCCGGCGCTTGGCCAGGTCGTCGGCGATGACCTCGTTGACCAGGCGCGCCGTGAGCCGGATCGCGCTGGTCACGGCGAGCACGAGGGTGGTGTCGTCGGGGCGATCGCGGCGGGCGACCTGCACGATGACGTCGCCGATCGCCACCAGCACGCGCTGCGCGTGGTCGGGCGCGAGGCCCTCCGCGCCCCGGAGCGCGATGAAGCTCTGGACGAACCCGCGGTGCAGCGCGTGGTCGCCGGTGACGAGCAGCGTTCGCAGGCCGACGAGCACGCCGTCGAACAGGGCGTGGGCCTCCTCGTCCGTCTGCCGGGCGAACGCGTGGTCGAGGCTGGCGCGGACCTCGAGGAGCCGGGCCAGCACCGCGGGTCTCTGCGCTTCGAACGCGGCGACATAGGCCGGCGCACCCGACATGGAGGTCGATGCTACCAAGGCCGGCCGCGCCGTGGTATGCCGGGAGTCGATCTGATGAAGGGGGGGAAGATTCTCGTCATCGACGACGAGCCCATGGTCCGTGAGGCCGTGGGGCGCGTGCTGTCGAGTGAAGGCTACGCGGTGGCGTACGCCCACGACGGCGCCGACGCGATCGCGCGGCTCGCCTCCGACCCTCCCGACGCCATCCTGCTCGATCTGATGATGCCGGGCATGAACGGCCGGCAGTTCCTGTCGGCCCTGCGCACCGATCTGGGCCTCGACCTGCCGGTCGTGGTCATGACCGCGGTGCACGGCCTCGGCCAGCGCGCGATCTCGCTCGGGGCGACCGACGTCGTCGAGAAGCCGTTCGACGTCGACGAGCTGCTCAACAAGGTGGCGCTCGCCGTGTTCCGCGCGCGGCAGGCGGCGGTCACCGCGTCGCGCGACCGCGAGCCCCCGTCGTCGGCGGCGATCGACGAGCGCGTGGTCGTGGTCGTCGACACCAACGTCTCCGAGCTCGACCGCGTCGACGTCGCCCTCACCCGCGCCGGGTTCGTCGTGGTCGCCGTGCCCACGCCCGGCGACGATCTCCCGCGCCTCCTCGGCGCGCTCGGGGCGTGCGCCGTGGTCGTCGTCGTCGACGGCACCGACGACGGCGGCGCGGGCATCGTCGACTCGATCCGGCGCGAGCCGGGGCTCGCCGAGCTGCCGCTCCTCGCCGTGACCCGCGGCGATCAGCGCTCGGGCGTGCCCGCCGCCGTCGACCGGACGGCCGCCGTCACCCTCGTCCGCCCCGGCAACGACGACCTCGTGCGCGCCCTGCGCGTCGTCGGCCGGCCGCTGCGACCGCAGCAACGGATCTGAGGCGCCCCGGCGCCCCATGCTAGAACCGGGGCGATGCTGGATCGCTCGGTGTTCGCTGCGCGCCGCAAGGCGTACCTCGATGCGCTCGGCCCCGGCGCCGTCGCCATCGTCTACTCGCTGCCCGAGCGGCTGCGCAACGGCGACGCGCACTACTCGTTCCGCCAGCACTCCGACGTCCTCTACCTGACGGGCTTCGCCGAGCCGGACACCGTCGTCATCCTGCGGCCCGGCGCCGAGACCGAGAAGGTCGTCATGTTCGTGCGCCCGCGCGATCCCGAGATGGAGACCTGGGACGGTCGACGCGCCGGGATCGAGGGCGCGCGCGAGCGCTACGGCGCCGACGCCGCCTACCCCGTCGCCGAGCTCGACCAGCGCCTCCTCGATCTCGTCGCCAACTGCGAGGAGCTCCACTACGCGCTCGGCCTCGATCCCGACATGGACCTGCGCGTGGCCGGCGTGCTCGCGCGGCTGCGCAAGAGCGAGAAGCGCGGCAAGCGGCCGCCGCGCGCCGTCGTCGATCCGCGCGCGGTGCTGCACGAGCTGCGGCTGCACAAGGCGCCCGAGGAGCTCGCGATCCTGCGCAAGGCGGCGGCGATCTCCAGCGAGGCGCACGTCGCGGCGATGCGCGCGGGACGTCCGGGCACGTTCGAGTACGAGCTCGAGGCGACGATCAACTACACGTTCCGCAAGCACGGCGGCACCGGGCCCGGCTACAACACGATCGTCGGCGCCGGCGAGAACGCGACGATCCTGCACTACGTCGAGAACCGGTGCGCGGTGGCGGACGGGGACCTGGTGCTCGTCGACGCCGGCTGCGAGTACGACGGCTACACCGCCGACATCACGCGCACGTGGCCGGCGTCGGGCGCGTTCACGGCGGCGCAGCGCGAGGTGTACGACCTCGTCCTCGACGTGCAGAAGGCCGCGGTCGAGGCGGTGCGGCCCGGCGTCACGATCGACGAGATCCACCAGCAGTGCGTGAAGCGGCTGACCCAGGGCATGATCGAGCTCGGCCTGCTCGAGGGGCCCGTCGACGCGCGCGTCGAGGATCTCGCGTACAAGAAGTTCTACATGCACGGCACGTCGCACTGGCTCGGCATGGACGTGCACGACGTCGGCGCGTACACCCGCGATGGCAAGGCGCGGCCGCTCGAGCCGGGCATGGTGATCACGATCGAGCCGGGGCTGTACGTGGCGGCCGACGCGCCGGGCGTGCCCGACCGGCTGCGCGGCATCGGCGTGCGCATCGAGGACGACGTGCTGGTGACGACCGACGGCCGCGAGAACCTCACCATCGGGTGCCCGAAGGAGGTCGCCGACGTCGAGCGGATCTGCCGCGGCGTCGCCGGAACCGCCGGAGCGGCCGGAGTGGCGTGATGACCATGACGCCGCGGCTCATCACGATCGCGTTCTCGCACTACTGCGAGAAGGCGCGCTGGGCGCTCGATCGCGCCGACATCGACTACGTCGAGGACGCGCACCTGCCGCTGTTCTCGTACCTCCCGCTCGTGCGCGCCGGGGCCAAGCGCACCGCGCCCGCGCTGGTCACGGACGACGGCACGGTGCTCGTCGACTCGACCGACATCCTGCGCTGGTGCGACGCGCACGGCCGCGCGGAACCGCTGTTCCCGCCAGGCGACGACGAGGTGGTCGCGCTCGAGGAAGAATTCGATCGCCACCTCGGCCCGGCGACCCGCCGGCTCGGCTACTTCTACCTGCTGAAGGACAAGCGCGCGACGCTCGACGTCCTGGCGAAGCACGGGCCGCGCTGGGAGCGCGTGCTCGGCAAGGCGTCGCGGCCGCTCGCGGCGGCGCTCCTGCGACGCGGGCTGCGGATCGATCCCGCGGGCGCCGAACGTTCGCGCGCGGTGATCGACCGGACGTTCTCCGAGATCGGTGAGCGGCTGCGCGACGGGCGGAAGTACCTCTGCGGCGACCGGCTCACCGCTGCCGACTTGACGTTTGCCGCGCTCGCCGCCCCGGTCCTCTTGCCGGACCAGTACAGCGAGTACCTGCCGCGCGAGGAGCTGGTGCCGCCGGCGTTCCGCGAGGTCGCGGACGCGTACCGCGCGACGCCGGCGGGCGAGTACGGCCTGCGCATGTACCTCGAACGATGATGGAAGGGGGCGGCGTCCCCCGGGGGTCGACGCCCCGGACCGCATCAATCCCACTCCCATGTGCGGGCTTGGTCGGCGCAACGAACGTGAGGTGAACCGCGGTTCGTCGATCGCAACTCGATGGATTCGTTCGCGCGGCGATCGCTGGGGGAAGCCGGCCACAGGCGGCGAATGCTGGCACGGGTCGTGATCTTCATCCCTACATGCGCACCTCCTGGCTCGCCGGCGCCCTCCTCCTCCTCCCCTCCGTCGCGGCCGCCGAGCAGAAGGCCGCGGCGCCCGGCGCGGAGGCGCCGCCGGTCGTCCTCGGCTGGCACAGCGAGTCGATCTCGGCCGGTCGTCCAGGGACGATGCTGCAGATCATCCCGCCGGTCGCCGAGCAGGTGATCGCGGCGCCCGGTGGTCCGCCGACCATCGTCTTCATGAACAAGGGCGGCGTGACGCTCACGCCGGGCACCAACGACGCGCGCACGAACCGGTCCACGATCGTCGGGCAGACCTCGACGATCCCGCCGTTCGAGGGCAGCGCCGCGGAGTGGTCGGCGATCATGCAGTGCGTGCGCACGATCTTCGCGCCGTACAACATGACGATCACCGACGTCGACCCGGGCAACGTCCCGCACTTCGAGTCGGTGATGGGCGGCCGCGCGCAGCAGGCCGGCATGGAGCAGGGCGTGCTCGGCGTGTCGCCGTTCACGACCAACTGCAGCCTCATCCCCAACTCGATCGTCTTCACGTTCACGCAGTCGACGCGCGACGCGTACGGCACGACGGCGGGGTTGCCCGAGGAGCTGTGCGAGATCGCGGCGCAGGAGATCGCGCACTCGTTCGGCCTCGACCACGAGTACCTCGCGTCGGATCCGATGACGTACCTCAACTTCAACGGGCTCAAGACGTTCCAGAACGTCGACGCGCAGTGCGGCGAGTACTCGCCGCGCACGTGCGGCCTGCCCGGCACCGGCATCGTCTGCTCGCAGCGGCAGAACTCGGTGACGATGCTCACCCAGCGCATCGGCGTGGGCGACACGCTCGCGCCGAGCGTCTCGATCACGTCGCCGTCGAACGGCGCGGTGGTCCCGACGGCGTTCACGGTGGCGACGACCGCGAGCGACAACATCGCCGTCAGCAAGGTCGAGCTGTACGTGGACGGCGTGCTGGTCGACACGAAGACGGCGGCGCCGTACTCGTTCGAGCTGAGCGGGCTCGCGACCGGCGGCCATTCGATCCAGGCCAAGGCCTCCGACGGCGCCAACGCGACCGAGACGACGATCAACGTGACGGTGCAGGCGGGCGCGCCGCCGCCCAACCCGAACCCGGTGCCCGACGAGGACCCGGACAGCGAGAACCCCGACACCGACGGTGACGGCAACTCCGACACGATCACCGGCGGCTGCCAGACCGGCGCCGGCGGCGGCCTGGGCGCGCTGGCGGGCCTCGGCCTGGCGCTCCTGGCGCTG
>JAIOII010001644.1 GCA_019912685.1 Kofleriaceae bacterium | reverse complement strand
GCACATCGCCGCGCGCACCCTCCGCCCGGTCGCCGGGCTGGCGTGGACGCCGCCGCCGTATCCGCGCACGTCGCTCGTCGTCGACGTCGCCTGGGCGCCGGAGGTGAAGGACGGCCCGCCTCGCCTCGCGTGGGCGGTCGGCTGGGGCGTGCGGTACCAGGCGCTCTCGTGGGGCGCGATCGAGCTCGTCGTGCGCCAGCGCGAGGACGAGGCGCTCGGCGACTCGACGGTGATGGTGCGCGTCGCCGGCGCGCTCTCGCTCGGCAAGCCGCTCGGCGCCGGCCTGCGCTGATCAGCGGTACGGCCCCTCGCCGCGCTTCGCGTAGTCGATCTCCTCGCTCATGAGGTGCGGGTGCACCGGGATCTTCTCGACGTCGACGCAGTACCACTCGACCGCGCCGCACTTCTTGCAGATGTAGGTCTCGAGCAGGCCGACGCCTGCCTGCTCGATCGCGATCGGGGCGACGCTGTTGGAGAAGAACCCCTTCTCCTTGGCCGGCATGTAGGTGACGTACATCGGCGCCGATACCTGGCTGTTGTATTCGCCGTGAGGCGCCGTCGAATGCTCGCGCGGGATCACGCGAAGGAACGTCATGTGGTTGCAGCGCGAGCACGGAACCGGCGGGCGCCGGGACGGTGGCATCTGCACGATGCCGATCCGACTTGCGCACTCTCTGCACGCCTGTACCGCACGCTCGTCCTCGGACCGCAGCGTGTTCTGATCGCAGAAGGGGCATCGCGCGGCGCTCATGTTGCGAGGGTACACGCGCCGCGCCCCGGACTCTGATAGCGTGGGCGTCCATGACAGCTCGCCGGATCGGGGCGGTGCTCGCGCTGGCGGCGGCCGTGATGCTGCTCGTCGGTACCTTCACGATGCGGTGGCTGAACGCGCCGGGGGACGAGGAGGGCGGCGTCGGGCTCACCGGCGTCGAGATGTGCCGCACGCGCGGCGGCGAGCGCGTGTGCAAGACCGCCGACTGGGACGAGGTCACCGAGGGCGCGCGGGGCAAGCGGGTCGAGCTGGTCCGGAAGGGCTCGGTCGGCGCGCTCGTCGGATCGGTCGCCGCGGCCACGCTGTTCGTCGCCCTCGGCGTCCTGGCGGTCGCGACGTCGCGGCGCACCGCGGTGCTCGGGATCCTGGCGGCGCTCGGCGGCGCCCTCGCGCTCGGCGGCGCGATCGTCACCGTGGTCCTCTTCCGCAAGTACTTCCGCGACGACTCGATGGCGTTCGGCTACAGCTTCCACGTCTACTGCGCCGGCTGCGTCCTCGGCGCGGTCGGCTCCCTGCTCGCCGCCCGCCGCGTCTGAGGCGCGACTATGGAGGGCCGCCCGGCTACGCGCGCAGCGCGGCGTACACGGCGCTGTGCGGCCGGTTGACCACCCAGCGCGGATCGTCGTCGCCGATCTCGCCGGCCACGCACTGCGCGCGCAGCTCGCGCTCGCGCGGCGCGAGCTCGAGGATCCTGGCGCGGATGAGGTCCGCGCACTTCTTGTAGAGCGTCGGGCGCGGCTTCGACGTCGTCAGTGACGAGTAGTCGACCGGCTGGCCCATCACGACGATGATCGGGCGCTCGCGCCGGATCCCCGGCTTGTAGTTGTCGCGCACGTCGCCGGCGAAGTTGTTCGACAGGCCCTGGATGAAGACCGGCAGCACGATCGGCTTCGCGTTGAGCGCGATCTGGCCGATGCCGGGCTGCGCCGGCAGCATCTCGTACGGGTCCGGACCCTTGCCGCGCGTGCCCTCGGGGTGGACGCCGATCACCACTCCCGGCTCGGCGAGCAGCTTGATGAGCCGGTCGATCGCGTCCTTGTTGAACGACGCTCGCTCCGCCTGGCGGAAGATCGGCGGGTACATGACGCCGCCGGCGATCGCGTGGTTGATGACCATGCCGAGCGGGCGCTCGTAGAAGAAGTTCGACCGGACCGGGAAGCGGATCGTCCGGCACCACGGCGTGCCCGTCAGGTAGAGGCCGAGGAGCACCGCGAACTGATCGAAGAAGCTGCGGTGATTCGTCGCGAACACGACGCCACGGTCGGGGTTCATGGCGATGACGTCGTCGAGCCCCTCGTACAGCGTGCGGTTGCCGAGGCACGCGCGCACGAGCGAGTAGGTGAACGACCGCAGGAACTTGTCCTGCACCTGGACGCCGAGATCGGTCTCGTTCGTGGCGCGCGCCAGGCGGACGGCGAGCCGCTCGATGCGCGTGAGCGCGTCGGATGCCTCGGGCGGAGCGTCGGTCTCGACCATGGCCTCGAATACCACACGATCTGCGCGGCTTTTCATTGCCGGCGTGGATTGACTCCCCCTCTTGGCGCCCGTATTTTCCGCCCGCCTGTCCCAGGGTAGAGGCAACTGGCCGATGTCACTCGAATTCTCCGCCGAGGCCACCAAGAAGATCCACGCCCTGTGCGAGCGCTATCCCACCAAGCAGCCGGTGGTCATGGCGGCGTTGCACCTCGCCCAGAAGGAGCACGGTCACCTGAGTGACGACGCGCTCCAGCTGGTCGCGCGCACCCTGGATCTCCCGCTCGCGCACGTCTACGGCGTCGCGACCTTCTACACGATGTACCGGCGCGAGCCGGCGGGGCAGAACATCCTCCGCGTCTGCACCAACATCTCCTGCATGCTGCGCGGCGCGTACGACGTGCTCGCGGCGTTCGAGCAGCGGCTGGGCGTCCAGAAGGGCGGGACCGCCGGCAAGTTCACGATCGTCGAGGAGGAGTGCATCGCCGCCTGCGCCAACGCGCCGGCGGTCATCTGCGGCACGCAGTACTACCTCGACGTCACGCCCGACCAGGTCGGCCGCATCGTCGACGAGCTGCGCGCCGAGCCCCATCCCGAAGGGGAGATCGTCTGATGCCGGCCGATCGCACCACCAAGCTGGTCACCGCGCACTTCGGCAACCCCGACGCCAGCACCCTCGTGGGCTACGAGCGGCTCGGCGGCTACCAGCGCCTGCGCAAGGCGCTCGGCATGAAGCCCGACGCGATCACCGCCGAGGTGAAGGCCTCGAACCTGCGCGGTCGCGGCGGCGCGGGCTTCGCCACCGGCATGAAGTGGTCGTTCGTGCCCAAGGACGCCAGGACGGTGCACCTCGTGTGCAACGCCGACGAGTCCGAGCCCGGCACGTGCAAGGACCGCGAGATGATCTTCTGGGATCCCCATCTCCTCATCGAGGGCATGGTGATCTCGGCGTACGCGCTGCGCGCGACGCACAACTACATCTACATCCGCGGCGAGATGATGCGCGAGGTCGTCGTCCTCCAGAAGGCGATCGACGAGGCGTACCAGCGCGGCTACCTCGGCCCCAACATCCTCGGCTCCGGCTTCGAGTGTCACATCACGGTGCACCGCGGCGCCGGCGCGTACATCTGCGGCGAGGAGACGGCGCTGCTCAACTCGCTCGAGGGTGAGCGCGGCCAGCCCCGGCTCAAGCCGCCGTTCCCGGCGGTGAAGGGCCTGTTCGGCAACCCGACGATCGTGAACAACGTCGAGACCCTGATGAACGTGCCGTTCATCGTCGACAAGGGCGGCGCGTGGTTCGCCGAGCTCGGCGTCGGCCGCTCGGGCGGCACCCGCACGGTCTGCGTTTCGGGCCACGTCAACAAGCCCGGCGTCTACGAGCTGCCGATGTCGATCACGATGCGCGAGCTCGTCGACGACGTCGCCGGCGGGGTGTGGAAGGGCCGGAAGGTCAAGGCCGTCATCCCCGGCGGCACGTCGATGCCGCCGCTCGACGAGAGCGAGCTCGACGTGCTCTGCGAGTTCGACGCGCTCATGACCGACGAGCGCATCAAGCCGGTCGAGGTCCTGCCCGGCCAGCTCTTCGACATGGGCGGCGGTCGCAACCTGCGGACGATGGCCGGCTCGGGCGGCGTGGTCGTGATGGACGACCACACCGACATCCCGATGGCGGTCTGGCGCATCATGAAGTTCTACGCCCACGAGTCGTGCGGTCAGTGCACGCCGTGCCGCGAGGGCACGGGCTGGCTCGAGAAGGTCGCGCGCCGGGTGGCGCACGGCGAGGGCAAGCCGGGCGACATCGATCTGATGGCGACGATCGCGCACGGCATCGCCGGCAACACGATCTGCGCCCTCGGCGAGGCTGCCGCCTGGCCGATGATGGGCTTCATCACCAAGTTCCGCGCCGACTTCCTCGCGAAGATCAAGGGAGCCGCGGCATGAGCACCCGCCTCGTAGTGTACGTCCTCGCGCTCGCGTTCGCGCTGGTGAGCTTCGGCTCGCTCGCCGTCGAGAGCGCGTCCGCGCAGCCCGCTCCGGCCCAGGTCAAGCCGCCGCCGCGCTCGGCGACGCCGGCCGGCAAGAGCGTGCCCGATCGCGACGTCGTCACCAAGCAGGACGACGCCGGCAAGCCCAGGCCGGGCAAGCCCAAGACGTCGACCGGCATGGCGCTCGCCTTCTGGCTCTTCGCCTTCCTCACGGTCGCCGGATCGGTCTTCGTCCTCACGCGCAAGAACCTCATCGCCGCGGTGATGGGCATGGTCGGCACCTTCTTCGGGCTGGCCGCGCTCTACATGATGCTCTACGCCCACTTCCTCGCCGTCATCCAGATGCTGGTCTACGCCGGCGCGATCATGGTGCTCTTCGTCTTCGTCATCATGATCCTCAACAAGCCCGAGGACGAGCCCTACGCCAAGCCCGGCAAGGCGGGCAAGGCGCTCGCCGGGCTGGCGATGCTCTACCTCCTCTTCCGCCTCGGTTCGGTGCTCGTCTCCGTCGACACCACCGTGACCGCGCCGCAGCTCGCGGCGCCGGCGCAGACCGCGCAGGGCTACGACTGGGGCTCGACCGCGTCGGTGGGCTGGAACCTCTTCAACGAGTACCTGTTCCCGTTCGAGGCCGTCTCCATCCTCCTCCTGGTCGCGGTCGTCGGCTCGATCGCGATCGCGCGACCCCTCCAGGACGACGAGAGCGAGGTGGCGCCATGATCATGAACATCGGCTACGGCCACTTCCTCGTGCTCGCCGCGGTGCTGTTCGGCATCGGCACCGCCGGCGTCCTGCTCCGCAAGAACGTGCTCATCATCATGATGAGCATCGAGCTGCAGCTCAACGCCGCCAACCTGACCATCCTGACGTTCGCCCGCATGCACGGCGACCTCGGCGGTCACTCCCTCGCGATGGTGGTCATCGCCGTCGCCGCGGCGGAGGTCGCGGTCGGCCTCGCGATCGTCGTCGCCATCTTCCGCGGCCGGCGTCACGTCGACGTCGACAAGCTGAACCTCCTGAAGCACTAGCCCATGGAAGCCTCGACCAACGCGATCAACTTCCTGTGGGTGGTGCCCGCGCTGCCGCTGATCGGCGCGCTCGTCAACCTGACGCTCGGCCGCAAGCTGTCGCGCCAGACCGTCCACTTCATCGCCGTGGCGGCGATCGCCGCGTCGTTCTTCACCGCCGTGTGGCTCTGCATCGGGCCGCTGCGCGAGGCGTACAAGGTCTACAAGGCCGGCGACCTCGGCTCGATCTTCGA
This sequence comes from Kofleriaceae bacterium, assembly GCA_019912685.1. Taxonomy (GTDB): domain Bacteria; phylum Myxococcota_A; class Polyangia; order Haliangiales; family Haliangiaceae; genus UBA2376. The sequence continues at coordinate 5,695 of JAIOII010001644.1, read as the reverse complement.
GCTGAAGGAGCACCTCTTCTGGTGGATCGAGGTCGGCAACTTCAAGATCGAGCTCGCGTTCCGCCTCGACCCGCTGTCGGCCGTGATGACGCTCATCGTCACGTTCTGCTCGACGCTCATCCACCTGTACTCGACCGGGTACATGGAGCACGAGCCGCGCTACGGCGCCTACTTCGGCTACCTGAACCTGTTCACCGGCGCGATGCTCATCCTGGTGCTCGGCGCCAACATGCCGGTGATGTTCATCGGCTGGGAGGGCGTCGGCCTCTGCAGCTACCTGCTCATCGGCTTCTGGTTCGAGAACGAGGCGTACGCGACCGCCGGCCGCAAGGCGTTCGTCGTGAACCGCATCGGCGACTGCGCCTTCCTGCTCGGCATGTTCCTGCTCTACTGGGCGACGCAGGGCATCGACGGCGGCACGTCGCTCGACTTCACCGCGATCCGCCAGGTCGGCGAGAGCCAGCCCGAGGTCTACCAGCAGACGTTCTGGGGCCGCGAGCGCCTCGCCGCCGCCGCCGGCGTCCTCCTCTTCATCGGCGCCGCCGGCAAGTCGGCGCAGATCCCGCTCTACGTCTGGCTCCCGGACGCGATGGCCGGCCCCACGCCGGTCTCCGCCCTCATCCACGCCGCCACCATGGTCACCGCCGGCGTCTACATGGTCGCGCGCCTGTCGTGGCTGTACGCGCACTCGACCACCGCGATGGCGGTCGTCGCGATCACCGGCGCGCTCACCGCGCTCGCCGCGGCGTTCATGGCGTTCGCGCAGACCGACCTGAAGAAGGTGCTCGCCTACTCGACGGTCAGCCAGCTCGGCTTCATGTTCGTCGGCGTCGGCACCGGCAACTGGACCGCCGCGATCTTCCACCTCGGCACCCACGCCTTCTTCAAGGCCGGGCTCTTCCTCGGCGCCGGCAGCGTCATGCACGGCATGGAGGGCTCGGGCGACATCCGCATCATGGGCGGGCTCAAGAAGTACATGCCGTGGACGCGGCTCTGCTTCCTCATCTACTGCCTCGCGATCGCCGGCTTCCCGCTCACGTCGGGCTTCTTCTCGAAGGACTCGATCCTCGCCGGCGCCTGGGCCGCCGACCACGAAGGCTGGCCGCCGTGGCTCGGCAACTCGCTCTACGTGATGCTGCTCGTCGCCGCGCTCGGCACGGCGTTCTACATGTGGCGGCTCTACTTCCTCGTGTTCGAGGGTCCGTACCGCGGCAAGGAGCAGGTCGCCCACCCGCACGAGTCGCCGTGGAACATGGTGGGGCCGCTCGTCGTGCTCGCGGTCCTCGCGCTCGTGGCGGGCTACATCGGCATGCCGCACGTGTTCCCGCACCTGCCGGGCTCGTCGTTCCTGCCCGAGTGGCTCGCCCACTCGGTGAAGCCGGTCTTCCATGGCGAGCACGGCGCGCAGGTCCTGCCGCACCTGTCGGTCTCGACCGAGTGGATCCTGATGGGCCTCGCCACCGGCGCCGGCCTCCTCGGCATCGGCCTCGCCGCCGCGCTCTACCGCAAGGGCCCGTCCGACTGGGTCGCGCGCCAGACCGCGGACGGCGCGGGCAAGGCGCTCTACGACGCCTCGTACAACAAGCTCTGGGTCGACGAGATCTACGACGTCATCATCATCCGGCCGTTCCGCTTCCTCGCCCGCGGCCTCTTCGAGATCGTCGATCGCTTCATGATCGACACCGTCCTGGTCAACGGCGTCGGCTTCGCGGTGCAGACGTTCTCGCGCGTCTCGCGCTGGATCCAGAACGGCATGGTGCAGCGCTATCTGGTCGGCATCGTGATCGGCGCCGCCGCGATCTTCCTGTGGACGTCGCGCGCCGACGAGCCGAGCTTCACGTGGCGGGCGGTCCCCGCCGGCGTCGAGTTCACCGCCGAGCCCGGCAACGGGCTGCGCAAGGACTCGATCGTGAAGTGGGACTTCGACGGTGACGGTCAGCCCGACGAGGGCGTCTCCGGCGCGGTGGTCGTCAAGCGGCGCGGCGAGATCGCCAGCCGCGTGACGCTCTTCATCGCCGATCCGGTCTGGGGCAAGAAGGCTCCCGACGGCGAGCCGAGGGAGTGGCGCAAGGTCACGCGCAAGGTCGAGCTGCCCGCGGCGGTCTCCGTGGCTCCCGGGGTCGCTTCTGACACGACAGGAGGTGCCCCGTGAACAACGGCGCCTGGGTCCTGCCCCTCATCCTCGGGCTGCCGCTCCTCGGCGCCCTGTTCGCGATGGTCACGCCGCGCGGCGAGCACGCGGTCGCGCGCGGCATCGGCCTCGCGTTCTCGACGATCACGTTCATCGTCTCGCTGTTCGCGCTCACGTACTTCGACCGGAACGCGGCCGGCTACCAGATGGTGACCGACGCGTCCTGGATCCCCGGCCTCGGCGTCCGCTTCAAGACCGGCGTCGACGGCATCACGCTCTGGCTCGTCCTGCTCACGACGTTCCTCACGCCGCTGACGCTCCTCGGCGCGACGAAGTCGATCGACAAGCACGTCCGCGAGTTCGTCGCCGCCATGCTCGTCCTCGAGACCGGCATGCTCGGCGCCTTCGTCGCGGTCGACGCCTTCCTCTTCTACGTGATGTGGGAGGTGATGCTCATCCCGATGTACCTGCTCATCGGCATCTGGGGCGGGCAGCGCCGCATCTACGCATCGATCAAGTTCGTCATCTACACGATGGTCGGCTCGCTGCTCATGCTGGTCGCCATCTTCTACGTGTACGTGAGCTACGCCGACGTCACCGGCGTGTACACGACCGACCTCGAGAAGCTGCAGACGCTCGTCTTGCCGCACAAGGCGCAGGTCTGGTGCTTCGCGGCGTTCGCGCTCGCCTTCTGCATCAAGATCCCGCTGTTCCCGCTGCACACGTGGTTGCCCGACGCCCACGTCGAGGCGCCGACCCCCGGCTCGGTCATCCTCGCCGGCGTCCTGCTCAAGCTCGGCATCTTCGGCCTCATCCGCTGGGCGATGCCGCTCTTCCCGTACGGCGCGTCGGTGCTGGCGCCCTACATCGCGATCCTCGCGGTCATCGGCATCGTCTACGGCGCGCTGGTCGCATTCGCCCAGGACGACGTGAAGAAGCTGGTCGCGTACTCGTCGGTCTCGCACCTCGGGTTCTGCGCGCTCGGCCTGTTCGCGCTGACCCCGGCCGGCATCGAGGGCTCGATCTACGCGATGCTCTCGCACGGCCTCACCACCGGCGGCCTGTTCCTCGGCATCGGCGTCCTCTACGAGCGGCGCCACACGCGCCGCCTCGCCGAGTACGGCGGCCTGTGGAAGCAGATGCCGCTCTTCAGCGCGCTCTACCTCATCATCGTGATGGGCTCGGCGGGCCTGCCCGGGCTCTCCGGCTTCATCGGCGAGTTCCTCTCGATCTTCGGCACGTTCAACGCCGCCGACACGTTCCCCGAGGGCTATCCGACGTACCTGCCGCACCCGCGGCTCCTCGGCGCCATCGCGGCGACCGGCGTGATCGTCGGCGCCGTCTACCTGCTCTTCATGTTCCAGAAGGTGTTCTTCGGGCCGCTCGACAAGGCGCGGAACGGCGCGCTGCCCGATCTCACGGTGCGCGAGAAGACCGTGTTCATCCCGCTCGTCATCTTCATCTTCGTGATGGGCGTGTTCCCGCGCCCGTTCCTCAAGCGCATGGAGCCGTCGGTGAACAAGTTCCTCGGCGAGTACCACGCCAAGCTCGCGGAGGGTGACGGCCCGGCGCGCCTCGTCAGCGACGAGATGCCGGGCAGGGCGCGCATGGCGATCGAGCGCATCCGCCGCGGCGGCGGCATGACCGCGGAGCCGAATCGGGAGCCGAGCCCATGACGTTCGCTTACGGCGATCTCCTCTACATCGCGCCGTTCCTCGTCCTCTCGGTGAGCGGCATCCTCCTCGTCCTCGCCGAGGCGTTCTACTCGGGCAAGGACCGCACCGCGCTCGCCGCGCTCACCGTCGCCGGCGCCCTCGCCACGACGATCACGTCGATCGCGCTCTACCGCCACATCGGCGCGACCGAGTCGCGGCTCCTCCTCAACGAGATGCTCGTCGCCGACCGCACGGGCTACGTGCTCACGGCGCTGTTCGGCGTCGTCACCGCGCTCGCCGCCTTGCTCGCGCCGGCGCACCAGCGCGCGCACGGGTGGGTGATCGGCGAGTACTACGGCATCCTGCTCCTCGCCGCCGCCGGCATGGTGATGCTGGCGCAGGCCGCGAACCTGGCCACCGTCTTCCTCGGCGTCGAGACGATGTCGATCGGCGTGTACGTCATGACCGCGCTCCGTCGCCGCTCGAAGCGCGGCAACGAGGCGGCGATCAAGTACTTCCTCGTCGGCGCGTTCGCGACCGGCTTCCTGCTCTACGGCATGGCGCTCGTCTACGGCGCCGTCGGCACGACGAGCCTGGTGCAGATCCAGGGCCGCCTGGTGAGCGGCAACCTCGGCCTGCTCACGGTCGGGTCGTTCCTCATGATCGCGGCGTTCGCGTTCAAGATCGCGGCGGTGCCGTTCCACATGTGGGCGCCCGACGCGTACGAGGGCGCGCCCACGCCGGTGACCGCGTTCATGGCGGCGGCGGTCAAGGCCGCCGCGTTCGCGGCGATGATGCGCGTCTTCGGCCAGTTCATGGGCGGCGACCGGCTGCCCTTCGGCGTCATCGGCTGGGCGTCGCCGATGGTGGTGCTCGCGGCGATCACGATCACCGTCGGCAACATCGCCGCCGTCCGCCAGGACAACATCAAGCGGATGCTGGCGTACTCGTCGATCTCGCACGCCGGCGTCCTGCTCGTCGGCCTGTGCGCGATGGGGCTCGGCTCGGCGACGGGCAAGGCGTCGCTCGTCTACTACCTCATCGCGTACTCGCTCACGACGATGGGCGCGTTCGCGGTCGTCGCGTACGTCGGCAGCCGCGACAACGAGCGGCTCGACATCGACGACTGGGCCGGGCTCGCGGCGCGCCACCCGGGGGCCGCGCTGGCGATGACGGTGTGCCTGCTCTCGCTCGGCGGCATGCCGCCCACCGGCGGCTTCTTCGCCAAGTTCTACGTGTTCAAGAGCGCGATGGACGCGCAGGACCAGCAGCTCCTGTGGCTCACCGCGATCGGCGTCATCAACTCGGCGATCAGCATCTTCTACTACCTGCGCATCGTCACCTCGATGTACTTCAAGGACGCGCGCAGCGAGATCGCGGTCACTCGCTCGGCCGGGCTCGCCTTCGTCATGGCGGTCTGTCCGGTGGTGATCCTGGAGATGGGCATCTTCCCGAACTGGTGGCTGACCCTCTGACATGCGCCCCGAGCTCCTCGAGCTCGCGAGAGCTGCCGGGCTAGAGCCCTCGTACACCGGGTGGAAGGGGGAGGCCGTCACGGCGAGCGCCGAAGCGCTCGTCGCGGTCTTGCGGTCGCTCGGCGTGCCGGTCGGGGCCGTCGATCAGCTCGACGAGGCGTGGGCCGAGATCGAGCGGCGGCGCTGGGGTGAGCTCGTGCCGCCGGTCGTGGTGGCGTGGGACGACGCGCCGCTCGCGCTGCCGATCCGCGTGGCCGCGGAGGACGACGGCGCCTGGGAGGTCGAGGTGACGACCGAGAGCGGCCAGGTGCACCGCGCGGCGGGCCGCCTCCACGATCTGCCGGCCCACGGCCACGCGCACCCGCCGGGGCGCGGCCGGCGTCCGCACTGCGTGCGCACGGCGACCGTGGCGTTCGGCGGCGAGCACGGCTACC
>JAIOII010001643.1 GCA_019912685.1 Kofleriaceae bacterium | reverse complement strand
CAGTCGGTGTCGAGCTGGCAGGTGGGCTGGGGCGCGCCGCCGCCGGCGCAGGCGCACGTGGTGCAGCCGGCGTCGTCGACCGCGAAGCCCGTCGGGCACGAGAGGTCGCACGTCGACGGCGCGCAGGCCGCCGTGCACACGCCGTCCAGACAGCGGGCGACGAGCGCGGGGCACGAGGTCGGCGCGGGGCAGTCGACCTGCTCGCACGCGTCACCCCAGCCGCTGTCGGAGCCGACCGCGAAGCTCGGGCACTCGCAGCAGGACGGGCCGGCGAGCAAGCAGTCACGATCGACGAGACACGCGTCGCCGCCGCGGACGTCGTCGTCGGGCGACAGATCGGCGCCCTGCTCGCTCGCCGCGAAGACGCAGCCGCCCGCGAGGGCGAGGCACGCGATCACGGCGACGCGAAGCATTCGCAACATCTCGGCCATGGGTCATCAAATCCCGTGCCGCCCGCAACCCCTGGTGATCGTTCGCGGCGTCCACGGATTTCTGACGGGATCAGACCGCCCCCGTAGGTTGTCGAGCCGTGGGCTCCAAGATCATCACCAAGACCGATCGCGCGATGGAGGACCAGCTCATCGCCGTGCAGAACGACCCCGAGCGCGCCGACACCCTGGCCAAGGCGCGCGCCTTCAAGCGTACGTGGATCGAGCTCGCCGACGCGCTCGCGCGCGTGCAGAAGCAGGCGTCGTGGCAGCGCTGGGGCTTCACCGACTTCGACGCGTACTGCCGGAAGGAGCTGCACCTGCGGCGCTCGACCGTCGACAAGCTCCTCGGCAGCTACCGCTTCCTCGAGTCGAGCGCGCCCAAGGTGCTCGAGCGCGCGCGCACCGAGCCGACGGCGCCCATCCCGTCGCTCGCCGCGGTGAAGTTCGTCGAGGAGGCGACCAAGCGCGGCGCCGCCGACGAGGAGACGCTCGCGACGATCCGCACCGTCGCGTTCGACGAGGGCGCCGACGCCGGCTACCTCAACAAGACGTTCAAGGAGGCCGCGTTTCCCGTCGACGAGGACGAGCGCGGCGAGCGCCTGCGCGGCCAGATCGCCGGCGCCGCGCGCCGCCTCTCGGCGCTCATCGCCGAGGAGGGCGCGCCGGTCTCGCGTTCCCTCGCGGTGCGCGTCGAGGAGACGATCGGCGACCTGCTCGCGGCGCTCGAGGAGAACTGAGACGGGGCCGGCGGCCTTACAGGAGGCCGCCGATCTTGTCGCCGAGGCCGCCGGGCAGCTTGTCGAGCGCGCCGCTCTTGCCGAGCCACTTCGGCACGTCGTCCGCGTGCTCCTTGATCACGTCGACCACCTTCTCCGCGGTCTTGCGGTCGAGGCCCACCTTGGTCATCAGCGTCTCGATGAACTCTTCCATGCCCCGACCTTGCCATCAGGCGCGGAAGAAGACGACCGAGCGGTACAGCGAATAGAGGCCGTAGGCGACGAGGGCGACGCCGACGACGCGCGCGATCCAGACCGCCTTGTCGCCCATGAGGCGCTTGCCCTTGTCGGCGACGTAGGCGACGAACGAGAACCACGCCAGGCTGCCGAGGAACACGCCGGTGGCGGCGGCGAGGCCCTCGAGCGTCTCGATCTCCTCGCCGACGTGCGAGCCGACCACCACGACCCACGTGACCATGGCCGCGGGGTTGAGGACGATGAGGCCGAGCCCGACCGTGAAGCCGCTCCAGACCTCGCGGCCGGGCGGCGACTGGTGCGGCGGGGACGTCGGCGGCGGCGGCGGCTGGCTGCGCACCGTGAGGATGCCGTAGACGCAGAGGACGAGGCCGGAGACGAGGTAGAGCACCGGCTTCACGCCGGGCTGGGCGATGAGATGCGGGCCGACGCCGAGGACGCCGATCAGCGCGAAGCCGAAGTCACCGACCGCGCCGCCCAGCCCCACCGCCATCCCCCGGCGCAGCGTGTGGCGGTAGGCCCCGTCGATCACTGCGACATTGACCGGGCCGATCGGCACGCCGGTCAACACACCGAGCGCGACGCCGATGAGGAAATACGCCAGCACGAACCCCCGTGCTATAGCAGCCCGATGGTGTCGGGTTCCACCCCGTCAGTCACCTGGCTGGGTCACGCCTCGGCGGTGGTGGAGCTCGGTCCGCGGCGCCTCCTGGTCGACCCGCTGGGCCGCGCCCGCACGCGCGCGGCGGGCGCCGTCGACGCGGTGCTCATCACCCACAGCCACGTCGACCACCTCAACCGGTGGTCGCTCAAGGCGGTGGACCGCGCCGCGCATCTGATCGTGCCGAAAGGTGCCGCACCGGTCGTGGCCGATCTCGGCTTCGCCAGGCTGACGGAGGTGGAGTGCGGCCATCACCTCGACGTCGGCGGCGTCGACGTGGTCGCGGTGCCGACGCGCCACGACCAGGGCCGCTGGCGCAAGGGCGACGCTCCGACGTGCGCGGGCTACGTGATGACGCACGACGGCCACGCCGTGCACCACGCCGGCGACGTCGACTTCTCGGACCACGCCGTCTTCGACGACATCGGCAAGCAGTTCCCCGGCATCGACGCGACGCTCCTGCCGATCGGCGGCATGCTGCCGGTCTGGTACTACCGCTGGCGCCGCACCGCCATCGACCGCGGCGTCCACATCGACCCCGACGCCGCGCTCGACATCTACGAGCGCATGGGCGCGAGGACGCTCGTGCCGGTGCACTGGGGCACCGTCAACCTCCGCCTCGGCCCCCCGTCGATGCCGCGCCGCCGCCTCGAGAAGGTCGCCGCCGCGCGCGAGGTCGCGGGCGTGAAGGTGCTCGCGCACGGCGAGCGGCTGGCGCTGGGCCGCACCGAGAAGCGTTGACGCCTCGGGCGTCGGTTACCAGCAGTAGTAGGCGAGCGAGCCGGCGACGCCGACGATCCCGACGAGGATGCCGATCGCGCTGCCGAAGACGCGATCGCGGACCGTCAGGTCCTTGTCCTGCTCGTAGGCGACGAGCGCGCGGCGCAGGCGAACGCTGTCGATCGCGATCCAGTACGCGGCGACGACGCCCGTGATCAGCGCGCCGAAGAGCATCTGGCCGTCGTAGCTGACGATCTCCATCAGGACACCTCCGCCGTTCGCGAGACGCCCTTGCGCTCGGTGCGGTCGCGCTCGGCAGGAAGATCATCGGGGACGCGCGGGCGTGGGGGCGGCACGGGGTCGAGCACCATGCGCTTGGCGTCGTGCACGACGACGACGGCGAGGAGCCCGGTGAACGTCCAGTAGAAGAGGTCGACCTGGAAGCCGAGCGTGCCGAAGCCGCCGAGGTACGCCGCGAACGCGACCAGGCGCTCCATGGCGTGGCTCTGGTAGTTGGTCGTGCGCCCCGCCCGCTTCGCGTACACGTAGCGGAAGCCCGCGTTCAGGAGGCCGAGCGCGAGGATGATCGTCACCGCCTGCCACGGCACGCGGCCGTACGCGGTCAGCACGATGATCGCGAACCCGTAGCAGATGCCGTCGGCGATCGCGTCGAACACCTCGCCGAACGGCGTCTGGCACTTGAACAGGCGCGCCACGGCCCCATCGAACAGGTCGAGGACGCCGCACAGGAGCAGGAGCAACATGGCCACCTGGTGGTAGCCGTGGTCCATCGCCCACACGTACGGCGGCAGCGTCAGGAAACGCGACGCGGTGACCGCGTTGGCCGGGTTGAGGTTCGATGCCATGGGAAAGCCGCTTCCCGGATGGGGGTTTGGGGGACCTGTACCGGGTCCCCCAACGAGAATCAACGTGCTTCGCTGGCGGGCGCAGCCCCTTCGCCCTGGCTGTCACGCTCGGGCTCCTCGGGGAGCTGGCGCCCGGCCGGATCGACGAACCGGTACCGCTTCCACGCGAACCAGATGCGCTGGAACAGGGACACGTGGCTCATGAGCGCCACGGCCCACGCCCCCGCGAGCATCGGCCGCGGATCGTCGAGCAGCGCCGTGAAGAACACGCCGGTGCCGAAGTAGATGATGAACTCCGCCGAGCCGAACAGCCCGACGACGTCGACCGGGTGACCGATCTTGCCCTTCTCGCGCCACACGTCCTGCTGCGACTCGGCGTAGATCGACAGCTTGATGATCACGTTGGTGAGCGCGCCCGTGATGCCGACGCCCATGATGATGAGCGCGTGCGGGTAGTCGTACGAGATGTTGACGCACCCGCCCGCGTACATGACGCCGAGCGTCCAGCGGTCGCAGACGTCGTCCATCACCGCGCCGAACGTCGAACGCTGGTTGCGGGTGCGCGCCACGAAGCCGTCGATGTGATCGACCAGGCCGCGCAGGAGGAGCAGCGCGAGGCCGACCCACCAGTAGCCGTAGAAGAACACCACGCCGCCGATGAGCCCCATGGTCGCGCCGATGAGCGTCCACTGGTTGGCGTGGATCGGCAGCCGTCCGATCGCGGTCAGGAACGGGTGCAGGACCCGGTCGAGGTGCTTGCGGATGATGAAGAGGTTCATCGCTCTCTAGCCGGCCGGAACTTACACCGACTGGCGAACCGCCGCGAGGACCTTGCGCAAGGACGCGATGAACGTGTCGATCTGCGCCGCCGTGATCGTGAGGGGCGGCTGCAACCTCAGTACGTTCCCGTACAGGCCGCTCACCGTGATCAGCATCCCATCGGCGTGGAGCGCGTCCTTCACCGCGGCGATCGCCTTCTTGCCGAGCACTTCCTTGCTGTCGCGGTTGGCGACGAGCTCGACGCCGCCGAGCAGGCCGGTGAAGCGGACGTCACCGATCCACGGGTCCCGGAGCGCCCACAGCGCCTGCGTGAAGTGCTCGCCCATCGCGCGCGCGTTCTCGATCAGCTTCTCGTCGACGAGCGTCTCGATCATCGCGAGCCCGGCCGCGGCCGAGACCGCGTTGCCGCCCGACGTCGGCGTCGTGCCGCCGAAGAACTTGGCGACGACGCCCTTGCCGGCGCACGTCATCGCGAGCGATCCGACGCCGCCGGACAGCCCCTTGCCGCCGGTCACGATCTCGGGCTCGAGCCCGTAGTGCTCGACCGCGAACATCTTGCCGGTGCGGCCGAGCCCCGTCTGCACCTCGTCGATGATCAGCAGGAGCCCCTGCCGCTTGCGGATCAGGTCGACGCGCTTCCACCACTTCTCGGGCGGGGCGAGGCCACCGACCGACTGGATCGGCTCGGCGAGGATCGCCGCCGTCCGGGGCCGCGCCAGGATCTGCTCCTCGAGGCCGTCGAGGCACTCGGTCGCGCACGCGTCGGGCGTCTGGCCCTTGGGGCAGCGGTAGCAGTACGCGTTGGGGATCGTGTACGTCTCGTTGCCGAGCGGCTTGCCCGCGCTCTCGCGGTACTTCTCGCTCGCGGTGACCTCGAGCGAGCCGAGGGTCAGGCCGTGGTACGCGTTCTCGAGGTACGCGATGTCCGTCTTGCCCGTCGCCTGACGCGCCATCTTGAGCGCGAACTCGTTGGCCTCGGAGCCGCCGGTCGAGAAGAACGCCTGGTCGACGCTCTTCGGCAGCAGGTTGATGAGGCGCTCGGCGAGGCGAACCGCCGCGACGGTGCCGTGCTTGCCGGACACCTGGAGCACCTGGTGCAGCTGCTGGGTCGCGGCCTCGACGATGCGCGGGTGACAGTGACCCGCGTTGTTCACGAAGTAGCCCGCGGTCAGATCGAGATAGTCCTTGCCGTGGACGTCGGTGACGACGCAGTCCTTGGCGCGCGCCACGATCACGGGCTCACCGGCCGGGTGAGTCCAGGGCCGCATGATGTACTGCTCGTCCTTCTTGACGAGCTCGTCCGCCTCGTCGGCGGTGAACGGGGAGGTACTCGCGGGGGTCACGGGGCGAAGCTTGTATCCCATTGGTCAAACCGTTGTCACGTTCAATAGTTACAACCAGCGGCATCACGCGATGCTCACGACGAGCACCCGTGCCGTCAGCTTTTCGACACCCACGACGCGTCGACGGACGCGCTCTCAGGCACTTGCGGCGCGCGCCGCCGGCTCGTGGTCATCGCGCTCGAAGATCCTGCGATCTCGATGCCAGACGCGGAGATGATGCGAGATCACCTTGCCGTCCTCGATCTCGAAGATGCGGTAGCGCGCGGTCTTCTCCGGTCGGCTCGCCTCGTACGTGCCGGAGGGAACGCCGAGGATGTCGACGGTTCCCGTCGGAGTCGGAAGCGTCACGCGCAGGTCGCGGTGCTCGTGCCCGTGCACGACGAGCTCGGCGCCGTGCTCGGCGAGGATCGCGGCGAAGCGCTCGCGATCGCGAAAGCCGCGGATGACGCTCTCCGCGCGCCGACCCGCCGGGGGGTGGTGGATCGCCACCACCCGGCACAGCCCGCGGAGCCGGTGATCCGCGAGCGCGGCGGCGAGCCGGTCGAGCTGGCGTTCGCCGGCGCGGCCGTACGCGGTGAACCAGGGCGTCTGATGGCTCGTCGAGAGCCCGATGATCGCGACGGCGCCGCGCACGCGGACGAGCGGCCACGGCGACGGATCGCCGTCGCTCCATTCCCAGCCGGGATCGGTCGTGCAGTAGTCGGCGAAGACGGTGGTGAAGTAGGCGCGGCCCGCGTCGACGTACGCGTCGTGGTTACCGGGGAGCACGGTCACGCCCGACGGGCCGAGCGTCAGCTTGTCGAAGCGCGCGCGCGCGAAGCGGAACTCCTGCTCGAGCGCGAGGTTCGTGACGTCGCCGGTGCAGACCAGGTGGTCGACGCCCGAGGCGTTCAGGTCCTCGACCATGTCCTCGAACGCCTCGGTGTGATAGTGGCGGCCGCGGTTGGTGAGGAGGTTCATGCCGCCGATCCAGCGCTTGCTGGCGAAGTCGAGGGCGCGCGCGCCGTCGAGCGACAGGAGGTGCAGGTCGGAGCAATGGGCGAGTCGCAAGACAGCCGACTCTAGCAAGGAAGCGGATTCCGGAGCACGATGAGAGATATGGGCGACGTGGCGATGCGTGAACCCGCCGTGGCGGGGCGGTTCTATCCGGGCACGAAGGAAGAGGTCGAGGGGGCGCTCGGGCGCCTGTTCTCCGGCACGCCGCCACCTGCGAAGGCCGCGCTCGGCGTCGTCTTGCCGCATGCGGGATGGATGTACTCGGGCCCGCTCGCGGCGCGGACGCTCGCGACGGTCGAGGTGCCGCCGCGCGTCGTCGCCTTCTGTCCCAACCACACCGGACGCGGCGCGCGTGTGGCGGTGAGCATGGCGCCGTCGTGGCGGACGCCGTGCGGCGACGTGCCGGTCGATCGCGGGCTCGGCGCCGTGCTGCTCGACGAGCTCGCCGCCG
>JAIOII010001642.1 GCA_019912685.1 Kofleriaceae bacterium | reverse complement strand
ATGTCGCGCGGGTCGCGCGGGTCGGCGCGGGTCGGCGCGGGTCGGCGATGGTCGGCGCTGGTCGGCGATGGTCGGCGCGGGTCGCGCTCGCGGCGGCGACTGATATGTCTATGTCGAATCATCAGGACCGACGCCCGAGGCCTTCCTTGCGTGAAGGGCCCCCTGGCCTCAGCCGGGCCTCAGACCGCCTCTTCAGCTCGGCGTCTCGAGGAACGCGCCCATCGCGCGGAACTTCTGGTAGCGCTTCTCGACCAGCTCGGCCGGCGGCAGCGCGCACAGCTCGCGCAGGTGCTTCTTGAGCGCGACGCGAACCTTGGCGGCGGTGACCGCGGCGTCGCGGTGCGCGCCGCCCGGCGCCTCGGGGATGATCTCGTCGCAGATGCCGAGCTGCACGAGGTCCGGCGCCGTCAGCTTGAGCTGCGCCGCCGCCTCGGGGACCTTGGCCGGATCGCGCCAGAGGATCGAGGCGCAGCCCTCGGGCGAGATCACCGAGTAGATCGAGTACTCGAGCATCAGGATGCGATCGGCGACGCCGAGCGCGAGCGCGCCGCCCGAGCCGCCCTCGCCCACCACGATCGAGATGATCGGGCACTCGAGGCTCGCCATCACCTGCAGGGCCTTGGCGATCGCCTCGGCCTGGCCGCGCTCCTCGGCGCCGAGGCCCGGGTACGCGCCCGGCGTGTCGATGAAGCAGAGGATCGGCCGGCGGAAGCGCGAGGCCATGCGCATGAGGCGCGTCGCCTTGCGGTAGCCCTCGGGGCGCGCCATGCCGAAGTTGCGGTGCAGGTTCTCCTTGGTGTTGCGGCCCTTCTGGTGGCCGAGCACCAGCACCTCCCACGCGTCGAAGCGCGCGAGGCCGCCGACGATCGCCGGGTCGTCGTGGAAGCTGCGGTCGCCGTGCAGCTCGGTGAAGTCCTCGGTGAGGAGCCGCACGTAGTCGAGCATGTACGGGCGCCCCGGGTGCCGCGACAGCTGCACCTTCTGCTGCGCCGAGAGCTCCGCGAAGATCTCCTTCTGGAGCTTGCGCGCCTTCTGGTCGAGCTTCCGGATCTCGGAGGAGAAGTCGACGGTCGCGGTCGACAGCCCGCGCAGCTCGGCGATCTTCTTCTCGAGCTCGATGATCGGCCGCTCGAACTCGAGGACCAGGCGATCGGACGCGGGGCTTTCGCTCATGAAGAGTGGCCGCCGAGATACCGTCTGAGCGAATCGACGTCAACCGCCGCCGGGCTGTCCGCCCATCGGACAGCGGGATCGGGGCGATACCAGGAGAGCTGGCGGCGCGCGTAACGACGTGAATTCCTTTTCACCAGCTCGATCGCGCGCGACAGGTCGGACCGGCCGTCGAGGTGAGCGTGCAGCTCGGCGTAGCCGATCGCCTGCTGCGACCGCAGGGGCGGCGCGTAGCCTGCGGCGCGCAGCGCCTTCACCTCGTCGACGAGCCCGGCGGCCATCATCGCGTCGACGCGCGCGTCGATGACGCCGTAGAGCCGGTCGCGCGGGGGCGCGACCCCGACGAGCACGTGCGCGTAGCGCGGCGCGACCGCCTTGTGATCGTGGCGGCGGTGGTGCTCCGTCATGGTCTCGCCGGTGACGCGGAAGACCTCGAGCGCGCGCACGAGCCGCTTGCGGTCGTTCGGGTCGATGCGCGCGGCGCTCCCGGGATCGACCGCGTGGAGGTCGTCCCAGAGCGCGGCCGTCCCGGCGGCGGCAGGGTTTCCGGTGCTCATGAGGCGCTCCCCTGCGGCGTGGCGCGGGCGGCGACGGGCTGCGGCGCGGCTTCGGGCACGCTCCAGGTCTCGTCCAGGCCGCCCAGGTAGGCCTCCAGCACGGCCGGATTGCGCTGGATGTCCGCCGGGACGCCCTCGGCCAGCATCGTGCCGAAATCCATGACCAGCAGGTGATCGGTGAGGTTCATCACGAAATCCATGTCGTGCTCGACCAGCAGGATGCCCATGCCCTGGGTGCGAAGCTTGCGCAGCAGTTCCGCCAGCGCCT
>JAIOII010001641.1 GCA_019912685.1 Kofleriaceae bacterium | reverse complement strand
CCTGGCGATGATCGTCGCCGCCGGCCGCGGCCTCGCTGCGGCGCATGAAGCTGGACTCGTGCACCGTGACTTCAAGCCGGAGAACGTGCTCGTGGGCGTCGACGGACGGCCCAGGGTGAGCGACTTCGGGCTCGTCGCGTCGACGATCCTCGAGGGTGAGACCGGGGCCGGGCACGAAGGGGCATCGTTGGTTGCCGGCACGCCGGCCTACATGGCGCCCGAGCAGTGGGGCGCGCGCGACATCGATACACGCGCCGACCAGTACGCGTTCGCGGTGACCTGCTGGGAAGCGCTCTGCGGGCGTCGGCCATTCGCGTCGAAGAACCCGCGCGACGCGGCGCTCCCCCACTCACCTCGCGAATCCGACAAGCTCCGATCGCGCCGAGGGGTACCCCGGCGAGTCGAGGTCGCCCTGCGGCGCGCGCTCCAAGCCGAACGGGAGAAGCGCTGGCCGAAGCTGTCAGAGCTGCTCGATCATCTGGAGCGGCTCGGTCGCGACCGGCGCCCGGCGATGGTCGCGGCCGCGCTCGTGCCGGTTGCCGCCGTCGCCATGGTTGCGTTTCGCGCCGGAGGTGGCGCTGCCGAGTCGCCGTGTCGTACGGCGGCAGCGGCGGTGAACGACGTGTGGAGCTCGGCCAGGCAGTCGCAGCTGCGCGAGACCTACGCAGGTCGAACCGAGCCTTCCGCCAAGAGAGTCTGGCCCGCGACCGAGCGGACCCTTCAAGAGTGGGTGGACGAGCACCGCGCGATGCGGATCGAGACGTGTGAGCTCGCGCGTACCGGCGGTACGGATGTCAAGCGCATCGCCGAGGCGCGCACGAACTGCCTGGATCAGACGTTGGGGCGCTTCGCGGCGCTCGTCACGGTGCTCGAAGAGCCCGATGCGAAGACCATCTCGTATGCGCGCAGCGCGGCGCTCGGGCTGCCGAACAGCTCGGGATGTCGCTCGGCGACGCCTGCCGAGCCCGTCACTACAACCGGTCCGGCACCGTCGCATGAGACGATCTCCGAGGCGCACGGAGAGCTCGCGCGGTCCTTTGCGTTGCGCACGACCGGCAAGCCGCGCGAGGCGGTCGCGATCGCCGAACCGGTTGCCAAGCGCGCTGACGAGCTCGGCTGGCAACCGCTTGTCGCATCGGCGTACCTCGAGCTCGGTATCGGATACCTCGTTGTTCGTGATTCGAAGAACGCGGATGAAGCTCTCCAGCGAGCCATCCTGTTCGCGGATGCGAGCCGTGACGACGATGTTCGCTTCCGGGCGACCATAGCGCTCGCCGAGAACGCCATGATGCGTTCGAGCTACGACGACGCCGGGCGAGCGATCGAGATGGCGCGCATGATCGCGCGACGTCTTCCCGATGACGTCGATCGAGAGATCTTGATCGCCCAGCACGGCGCGCACCTGAACTACTGGCGCGGACAGTTCGCCGAGTGCGTGGCACGCAGCGAAGAGCTGGTGGAGATGGTCGACAAGACCAAGGCAAAGAGCCGCTACGCCGCCGAGCTGCGTCTTGATCTCGCTCGATGTCTCCAGGCGATGGGGCGCACGTCGGAATACGGCGCACCGTTGCGTGAAGTCCTGGCGATCATGGAGGAGACGTCGGGTCGCGACCATCCATTCGCAGCCGACGCGCTCATGGGGCTGGGTGCGATCGCGCGGACGGAGAAGCGTCCTGAGGAGGCCCTTGGATACTTGCAGGAAGCGCTCGCGATTCGGGAGCGTGCCTTCGGCCCCGAGAACCCTGAAGTCGCGGCGCTGCTCAACAACATCGGGAACGTCTTCAAGGATCTCGGGCGAACCGACGAAGCACGGCAGAGCATCGAGCGCGCGCTGGCCATCTGGGAGAAGGCGTGGGGGCCCGACAGTCCGGCGGTCGGTGTCGCCAGCAGCAACCTCGGCCGGATGGCGATGAAGCGCGGCGATCTCGTCGCGGCGGAGGCCTACTTCCGGCGGACGCTCGAGATCCGGCGCAAGAAGCGGCCTGCCGGGCACCCGGAGCTTGCCGCGGCGCAGGTGCGGCTGGGTGAGCTGCTCCTCGCGAAGCGAGACCGCGCCTGTCTGCCGCTCCTCCGGGAGGCCGTCGCCGCCTACAAGACCAACGAAGCCCGCGCCGAACCGCGCGATGAAGGCTCGTACATGCTCGGACGTGCGCTGTTCGAGCTGGGCGTCGATCGAGTCGAAGGGCGCAAGCTGATGGAGGCGGCGTGCAAGGCATACGACACCGCCAACGATCCGTTCGAGTGCCGCGCGTACCTGACGAAGCTGTCGGCGCGCTGACGCGCTAGCCGAAATCGGGTGGGGCCGACTGGCAATGCTCGATCGCGAGCGGGATCTCGAGCGGGGCGAGGCCGCGCCACAGGACCCACCAGGCGTCGCCGTTCAGCTGGATGCGGGCCATGCCGTCGGCGTTCTCGCGATACCAGGAGGTGATCGGGTTGTCGGCGCGGCTGCGCCAGAAGAGGCGAGGGAACTGCGCCTCCATCGCGCGCCAGAGGTCGCGGCCGACGCCCTCGCCGCGGGACACCGTGTCGACCGCGAACTTCGACAGGTACGGGGCGAGCGGGGCGGGCGTGACGATGGCGGCGCCGCGGTACTCGTCGGCGACGTAGATCGCGAGGACCGGGCGGCGGTCGAAGTCGGCGACGAGGGGGCGGCCGAACGACTGCTCGACGAGCTGGAGCACGCGCGCCCGGTCGACGCCGTCCCAGCCGAGGAAGCGCGTGATGAGCGAGCCCTTGCGGACGAGGGTGCCGGCGCCCTTCACGGTGAAGAGCTCGCGCAGGAGATCGAGCGGCGAGGTGACGCTCACCGTCATGCGGTGGGGCACGCGCGCCAGCACGCGGTCGATCTGGCGCAGGAGCTTCTGCGGCTCGGCCGGCAGCGCGCCCGGCGCCAGCCACTGCTCGCGCTCGGTCGTGAGATCGATGATCGAGATGGCGCGGCCGCCCGCCGGCTGGAAGCCGCTTCGCCGCGTCACGAAGATCAGCTTGCGCGTGCCGAGCGCGGTCGCGAGATCCGCGATCGCGTCGAACCGGCCGTCGGCGCCGCCGTCCTCGCGCGTGAACGTGACCAGCGGGATCGCGTTGGCGCGGCAGACCTC
>JAIOII010001640.1 GCA_019912685.1 Kofleriaceae bacterium | reverse complement strand
GTGCTCGCCGAGCAGGGCCGGCAGCGGCGCCCGCGCGACGTCGATCGGCTCGATGATCCGCATCCAGCCCACGCCGGCCGTCGCCGCCGCCGCGCGCAGCCAGGGCACGGCCTCGGGCTCGCCCGACATGCCGATGATCGC
Source organism: Kofleriaceae bacterium (assembly GCA_019912685.1). Taxonomy (GTDB): domain Bacteria; phylum Myxococcota_A; class Polyangia; order Haliangiales; family Haliangiaceae; genus UBA2376. The sequence goes on along the minus strand of JAIOII010001640.1, from coordinate 4,572 downwards.
GCGCTGCCCCGGCTTCCAGATGCCGGCCTTCTCGGCCGCGATCTCGCGCAGCGTCTTGCCGAGCATCGCCTCGTGATCCATCGCGACCCCGGTCACCGCGGCGACGTCCGCCTCGAGCACGTTGGTCGCGTCCAGCCGCCCACCGAGCCCGACCTCGATCACGCTGAGCTCGACCCCGGCGTCGGCGAACAGGACGAACGCGGTGAGGGTCACCTGCTCGAAGAACGTGAGCGCGTCGCCCCCCGCCGCCGCGACCTTCGCCGCCGCCGCGACCACCGCGTCCTCGCCGGCCGGCTCGCCGTCGATCACGAAGCGCTCCCGCAGGCTCGCCAGGTGCGGCGACGTGTAGAGCGCGGTCTTCTTGCCGGCGTACCGCGCCAGCGCCGCGACCATCGCCGCCGTCGAGCCCTTGCCGTTGGTGCCGCCGATGTGCGCGATCTGGCCGAGCCGTCGTTCGGGATGGTCGAGCCGCGCGAGCACCTCGCGCACGCGCTCGAGCCCGAGCATGATCCCCGCGCGGCGCGCCGCGAACAACCGATCCAGCAGCGCACGATACGCGTCGGTCATGCCGTTACCCCATGGTCGTCTCGTTGTCGTCTCAGTCTTCGCTTCGCTCAGTTGTCGCCCGCCGGCTTCGCCGGCGACGGTCCGCGTCGCGTCCCGTGGCCACTACGTGGCCGGCTCGAAGTCTTCGCTCGCGTCGGCCGGCGGCGCATCCGCCGGCTCGGGCTCGCTCGGCGCCACCGCGGAGGAGGCGGGCGCCGTGAACCAGCGCAGGAGGCGCTCGGTCGCCGCCTTGAGCTGCAGGCGGGGCACGACCTGATCGACCATGCCGTGCTCGAGCAGGAACTCCGAGCGCTGGAACCCCGGCGGCAGCTGCTGCCGGATCGTCTGCTCGATGACGCGCGGACCGGCGAAGCCGATGAGCGCGTCCGGCTCGGCGAGGATCACGTCGCCGAGCATCGCGATCGACGCGGCGACGCCGCCGGTCGTCGGGTGCAGGAGGATCGAGAGGTACGGCACGCGCGCCTCGCGCAGGCGCGAGCGCGCCGCCGACGTCTTGGCCATCTGCATGAGCGAGAGCACGCCTTCCTGCATGCGCGCGCCGCCCGACGCCGACAGGAGCACCGCCGGCCGCTTGTGCGCGAGGGCGCGCTCGAACTGGCGCGTGATCTTCTCGCCGACGACCGAGCCCATCGATCCGCCCATGAACTCGAACACGAAGCATCCGAGCTCGACCTCGATGCCCCCGATCGTGCCGGTGCCGGCGCGGAACGCGTCGCCCCCGCCGGTCTTCCGCATCGTCGCCTTGATCTGGTCCGCGTACTTCTTGCCATCGACGCGGAAGCCCAGCGGATCCGCGCTCTCGAGGTGCTCGTCGTGCTCCGTCCACGGGCCGTCGAGCAACATCTGGAGCCGCTCGTCGGTCGACATGCGGAAGTGATGGCCGCAGCTCCCACAGACCCGCAGGTTGGCGACGAGATCGTCCTCGTAGATCGTGGCGTTGCACTTCTCGCACTTGATCCAGATCCCCTTGGGGACGGACTTCTTCTGCTCGGTCGCGAGACCGCCTGTGCGGGACCACCAGGCCATGGACGGCCGTAGATACCCAAACCCCCTTCATCTCGCAAGTGGGGCGGGGCGTGTGACAGATCGCCGCGAGGTCCAAAACCCCCTAAATTTGCTCGCGTACTTGCCGGCCATCTGCTAATGGTCTGGTCGCTGATGATACCCAGAACAGCCTAGGCGGCTCCCGGGGGCATTGACCGGCGGGGGCTCCAGTCGAGAGGTTGCGATGTCTGCGTCTTTCATCCTTGTCGTGAACGAGATCGAGAGTGAGCGCGAAGAGATCGCGCGGGCCCTCGAGGCCGAGGGGTTCAAGATCGTGCAGGCCAGCTCCGCGGCCTCCGCCGTCCGCGAGATCTGGGAGGGTTCCTTCATCGCGGCGGTGATTCCGACCCTGCTCACCGGTACCAGCTCCTCCGCCCTGTCGGCGCAGCTGCACCAGATGGCGCCGGAGATCGAGACCGTCATCCACGGAAAGAACGACGACCTGTCCCGCCTGGTTCGCAAGATGTGCGAGATCCGGGACGGCGTCGCGGCCGCCTGAGCGGGTCCATCGCCGGGCTCCCGGCCGGGAGCGTCAGAAGCTGCCGTACCGCTCGCGCAGCTCCAGGAACTCGAGGAATTCCAGGAGCCGCCCGACCTCGGGGATCACGAAGCCCTTGGTTTCGGTTCCGGCGGCTCCGGTGACGCCGGCTTCCTCCGCTGTCATCACGAGACGGGCCTGCCCGAGGCGCCCGAGGATCTCCGCGACCTCGTACGGGGGCAGCGCCACGCGCGCGGCGAGGTCGTTCGCGTCGACGGGCAGGAACACCGCGCTGTCGGCGGCGCCGGCGGCGCCGGCGGCCGCGATCTGCTCGTCCGCCATGCGCCGCAGGCACTGCACGACGCGGTGGTTCGCGTTGGGCAGGAGCAAGAGCTCGATCTGCTGGTTCGCGCGCTCGAGGCGCGACGCGAGCGTGCGGATCAGCCGGACCGCGATCTCGACGCGGCCGCGCAGCATCGCCTCGAACGTCCGCGGCTCGATGACGAGCAGGCGCGACGGCTCGCGCACGACCGCCGTCGCCGACCGCGGCCGCGCGTTGATGAGGGCCATCTCGCCGAAGAACTCGCCGGCGGGCAGCACCGCGAGCACGCGCTCGAGCTCGCCGATCTCGCGCCGGATCTCGACCGACCCGGACTGGATCACGTACATGAAGTCGCCCGGGTCGCCCTCGCGGAACAGCACCGTACCGGGTTCGTAGTCCTTCGCGAATCGATCGATCAGGTGCTCGGACATACCGGTCCCCCTCGCTACCGCACGGTAGCGTGTCGGAGGATGTGGAACAACGAGCGGCCGCCGGCAACTGCGGCCGCCCGGACCCCGAGCCGGGATCGCGGGATGCCGTCGCCGACGGGGACCTCCAGGATGCCGAGGCCGAGCTTCAGGGCGCGCACGAGCATCTCGACGTTCCAGCCGTCGCCTCGGTCGCTCATGCCGAGGGCGACGAGCGCCGGGTAGCGGATCGCGCGCACCGGACCGGCGTCGCGGAAGCGGTGGCGGTACACCGCCTCGATCAGGCCGAGGACGAGCTTCTCGCGGAGCGCGCCGCCGGCCTCGCGCACGCCGATCGTGAGCTCCGCGTCCTTCTCGGCGATGGGCGAGAGCAAGGACGCGAGCGCGCCGGGGTCGAGGTGCGCGTCGGCGGGGGCGAACACGACGACGTCGGGCGGCTCGGGCAGCTCGGCGAAGTGGACGAGCGCGCGCTGGCAGGCGGCGCCGTAACCGCCCGACGGCTCGCGCAGGACGACCGCGCCGCGATCGCGCGCGACGCCCGCGGTGCCGTCGGACGAGTTGCGGTCGACGACGACGAGGGCGCGGACGTCGCGCGACGGCAGGACCGAGAGCAGCGTGGGGAGCGAGGTCTCCGCGTTGCGGGCGGGGATGACGACGTCGACGCGCAAGCCGGGGGGCACCGAGGGAATCGTAACGTCAGGAGAGAAGAAGGGTAAGGGTAAGGGTGAGGGTAAGGGTAAGGCGAAGAACGCGGGCGCTGTGGTACACGTGCGCCGATGGCGATCACGTACAAGGACGCGGGCGTCGACATCGACGCCGGGAACCGCCTGGTCGACCGCATCAAGCCGCTCGCGCGCTCCACGATGCGGCCCGAGGTGCTCGGCGGCATCGGCGGGTTCGCCGCGCTGTGCCGCATCCCGGCCGGCCTGTCCGAGCCGATCCTGGTCTCGGGCACCGACGGCGTCGGCACCAAGCTCAAGACCGCGCTCGCCACCGGGCGTCACGACACGGTCGGGATCGATCTGGTCGCGATGTGCGTGAACGACGTGCTCGTCACCGGCGCCGACCCGCTCTTCTTCCTCGACTACTTCGCCGCCGGGGCGCTCGACGTCGAGGTCGCGGCGACGGTGATCGCCGGGATCGCCGAGGGCTGCCGCCAGGCCGGCTGCGCGCTCGTCGGCGGCGAGACCGCGGAGCTGCCCGGGCTCTACGCCGCGCACGACTACGACCTCGCCGGGTTCTGCGTCGGCGTCGTCGACAAGCCGGCGATCCGCCCGCGCACCGATCTCGCGGCCGGCGACGTCGTCATCGGGCTGCCGTCGTCGGGCCTGCACTCGAACGGTCACTCGCTCGCGCGCAAGGCGCTGCTCGAGGTGCTCGCCCTCCCCTTCGACGCGCGCCCGGAGCTGCTCGGCGGCGCGAGCGTCGCCGACGCGCTGCTCGCGCCGACCGTCATCTACGCCGCGGCGTTCCGCGCGCTCTCCGCGCTGCCGTGGAAGGCGGCGGCGCACATCACCGGCGGCGGCCTCGTCGAGAACCCTCCGCGCTTCCTCTCCGACGCCTCGCTCGCGGTCGAGCTCGACCCGTCGACGTGGGAGGTGCCGGGCGTCATGCGCCTCATCGCGACCGCCGGCGTCGCCGACCCGGAGATGCGCCGCACGTTCAACATGGGCCTCGGCATGCTGATCGTCGTGCCGCCGGCGGACGCGCCCGCCGCGCCGACGGCGCGGCCC
>JAIOII010001639.1 GCA_019912685.1 Kofleriaceae bacterium | reverse complement strand
CGAGCACGTGCGCAGCCCGCGCCGCGTCGCCGGCGCCCTCATGCGCGCCGTCAACCCGCTGTGGCTCGCGCTCAACGCGCAGGGCTGCAACATGCACCGCGATCCGCTGCCGCTCATCCGCGACGCCGGCTTCCTCGTCGAGCGCGTCGAGCCCTTCCAGATCTTCACGCCCGGGATCCCCGCGTTCCCGATGCGCGCGATCTGGGCGCGCGCCGCCGGCTGACGCGCCCGTTCGCCCCCCGTTCGCCCCGAGCGACCCTGAGCGAGCGAAGCGAGTCGAAGGGGAGTCGAAGGGCGCGCTACGGCGCAGCCGTCGGCGGCGCGCCACCGGCGCCGCCGGGCGGCGGTCCCGCCGGCTTGAACGTGCTCTTCGCGACCTTGTGCTCGATCGGCGGGATCGACTTGACGAACTTGGCGAGCGCCAGGGCGTCGTCGTCGGTCATCTGCGACCACAGCGGCACGTACATCGCCATCGGCCCGAGGATCGGCGACTTGTCGGGGCGCACGCCGACCTTGACCGCGGCGACGACGTCCTCCTCGGTCCACTTGCCGATGCCCGTCTCCGGGTGGCTCGTGATGTTGGACGACCACAGCACGCCGGTGCCGAACTCCGGCGGCACCTTCATCTCGAAGCCGCCCGCCCACATCTTGCTCATGTCGGGCCCCTTCTCGGTCATCGGCGTGTGGCACATCGCGCAGTGCATGAGCGACGCGAGGTACTGGCCGTGCTTGACCGGATCCGACGTGTCGTCGACGCGCGGCACCTGCGGCGCCGGCATGTCGGGCAGCTTGATGTCGCCCTTCTCGACCTTGTTCTCGATCGGCGGCAGCGCGCGCAGGAACGCGACGAGCGCCTTGCCGTCCTCGTCGGTCATGCCCGCGTAGAACATGTACGGCATGATCGCCTTGATCATCGTGCCGTCCGGGCGCTTGCCCTCGCGGATGGCCGCGAGGATCTGCTCGTCGGTCCACTTGCCGATGCCGGTCTCCGGGTGCGGCGTGACGTTCGGCCCGATCCACGTCCCGAACTCCTCCGTCACCTTCATGCCGCCGGCGAACGCCTTCGAGAAGTCCGGCCCTTGCGGCCCCATCGGCGTGTGACACCCGACGCAGCCCGCGATGGTCGCGACGTACTTGCCGCGCTCGACGAGCTTCGGGTCCGCCGCGGCCGTGCCGGCGCCGGTCGCCTCCCCCGCGCCGGTCGCCGTCGCAGCGCCGGTCGCCGCCCCGGTCGCCGTCGCGGCGCCGCTCCCCTTGTCCGCTTCGTTGTTCTTCTTTTTGCAACCGCCGGCTGCGAGCGCAGCGGCAAACAGCACGAGACCGAGCCTCATGTAGATCTTTCTCCTTGGGTCCGCCCCCGCGGACCCGTCTTCGCTGGGCATCCTGTATCCGTCTTTACTGTCCCCAGGTCAACTGAACCGCCCTCTTCGCTACCCCGCGAAGCACTTTCTCCTCGACGATCGCGTCCATTCGCGCGCCGCCGCTTGACACCGCGGCCCGCCCCGGGTATCCGTTTGCTCCCCTCGTTTCCCAAACCATCTTGCGCGGATGGCGGAATTGGTAGACGCGCTAGTTTGAGGGGCTAGTGGGTAACACCGTGGGGGTTCGAGTCCCCCTCCGCGCACAAGTACTTAGGCGATCGGCGCCCCTTCGGTTTTGGGATCTGGGATCAGATTCCTGATCCCAGCGCCCTTCCCGCTAGCGCGGGTCCGCTTGCGATTTTTCGTCGCGTCGGGGGTGAGGATGCCAAGCACCTTGCCCTGGGCCACGCGCTCCACCGTGCCCGGCTGCACGTAGTGCTTCCGCGTCGTGTTGAAGCTCGTGTGACCGAGCGCCTTGGCGACGATGTGTCCCGTCGTCCCGTGCTCGGCCGCCAGGGTGGAGTGCAGGCCGCGGAGGCTGTGCGTACACACCTCCGTCACGCCGGCCAGCTTGCACAGGCGATGCAGGTGATAGAGCAGCCAGTGGCGGTCCTTGACCGTGAACAGGCGATCGTCCGGCTGCTTGCCGTCCGCAAGGCGCTTCAGATGCGGGTGAAGGAACGCCGGGATCTCCAGCGTGCGCTCACCCGCCTTCGTCTTCGACTTGTCGATCCAGAGCAACCATCCATCGTCGTCCAGGTCGCGAACCACACGCGACACGACTTCGGTCGCGCGCGGCCCGAGCAACAGCGCGGTCATGACCGCGACCGCGCTCGCGTCGCCCTTCGCGGCTTCCTGGCAGCACAGCGCGATCAGCTTGCGCGCCTCATCGACGCGGAGCTGCTTCTTGCCGCGCTGCCGTTCGCCCTGCGGCTCGATCTCCGCGAGCGGGTTCACGCGGATCATGCCCTGCTTCACGCACCACTCGCCGAACGCCTTGGCGAGCGTCAAGCAACCGCGGTGCGTGTCCACGGCTGACTCCTCGCGAAGCCGGTCGTAGAGCGCCTGACACTTCTCCTGCGTGAGCGAACGAAGCGAGCCGCCGCTGTTCTCGACCAACACGCCGTCCTTCGCGCCGAGGCGGAAGAACGCACGCATCCGGTACCAGTGCGTCTGCTTCGTCCCCTCCTTGATCGTGCCCGTATCGCGGAGGTGCCTGAGGTACGCCGTCACGGCCTGATCCACCGTCGTCGATGACAGCTCGCCGCCCGCGGACGCCTTGGCGCGGTCGGCGGCATCTCGCGTTGGATACGCGATACGCCGGACCTTCCCGTCGGCTCCTCGGACCTGCAACCGCCATTGATTGCCATGTGCATATGGGCCGCTGACCTTGTCCCCTTCGCGGAGCCGCAGCGGCTCCGTCTGCATCGTGTCCGTGTTCTCGTTCCTGTTGGAGTCGTTCGTGCTGGTGCTGAGGATGTGCGATGCGCCAGCGCGATCGTTGTTCGTCTTCTCAGTGGGTCGCATGGTGACCTCCTTCGCGTTGCGACCCGCCCCGCGGGCATAGTGCCACGTGGTCGGCGTTGCGCTAGCGGGTTGCGAGAACGCGCGATCTCGGCGGCGGAATAGAACGAAGGGCGCTACCGTCGTCGTCGCGACGCGCGAGCGATCTTCGGCGGCGGCGTCACGAACGCGATCCGGAGGCCGCGATCACGCGCGACCGTTGCGGCGCTCGACGCCGTGGCCGGCGGCTCTTCCTTCGGGAGACCGGCCGACAGCTTCGCGATCAACAGGTCGAGCGCCTGGCCGGGGTCGAGCTGCGTGAGCGGGTGCGGATTCGGCGCATTCGGCACCGCGAGCGGCTTCCCGGCCTCGGTGTCGAGCGCCGTCAGGATCGTTCGGCACGCTTGCGCGCCGACGGACTTCTGCTCTGCCGTGGCGCCTTCGGCGACCGCGGCGCGGATGGCTTCGATCAGTTCGTTCATAGCTTCCCCTCATGCATGGCTTACAGTCGAGGTCATGGCCCTGGTGATCGATCATCCGTACTCGCGTGCCGACATCGCCGCGGAGCTGCACACCGGCGCCAGCGACACGCACGCCGTGTTGCTGCGACTTGGCAAGGCCGTAGCTGTCGTGGTGAACGAGAGCGGACGGAACCCCTACAACAACAAGCAGTACGTCAACACCCTCACGGCTTCATCGTTCACGATGCAGGGAGAGAACGATGATCGAGGCGCATTCCTCGAGGACCCAGAGAACATCCTGCATCTGTTCCTTCGTCGAAATGGGGAGGCCGCCTACAGGTATGAAGGACGTGTCCGCTTCAAGCCGCCGGTGACCGAATGGGCGACTCGAGTCTTCGACCGTGTTCCCTAGAACGGAACCTCCTCGACCTGGCCGATCAGGTTGTCGCGCGGGCGAAGCCGGGCGATGAGTCGCGCTTCCTCGTCAACCGCGGCGGATGGCGACGTGACGCGCACGGCAACATCGACGCGCGCGCGGTCGTACGTGAGGCCGGGGTCGTGCCCCTCCGCGTACTGCCCTTTCCAGAAGCCTTTCCACCGGCGCCACGTCTGCAGGTGTCGTGTGAGCGTCTCGAACAGCCGGCCGGTGCTGCTCTGCCCGACGTACACGACCTCGGGCGGATCGTTTCCGCGTCGCTCTCGGATCACGTAGACGCCGGACTTGCCCTTGAGGGCGTGAAGCCAGTCCGGGTAGCGCTCGCCGGACTTGCCCACCGGACGGTACGTAAGCCCGGCGTTTCGGTGCGCCGTCGCCGGCCACGTCCACGGCACGCTGCGCCGCTCCCAAGCCGCGAGATACGGTCCGGGGTTGGTCGCGCCCCGACGATCATCGCGACCGCGCCACAGCTCGAAGTGCAGGTGCATCAGCTTGCGTCGATCCTTCGGATCGAAGCCGATGATCCCGACCGGCTGACCGGCGACGACCGCCTGTCCCTCGGCGACGGAGACGAGCGAGAGATGCGTGTAGTACGTCGTCCAGCCGTCGGGGTGGAACACCTTGACGGTGAACCCGACGCCCGTCCATTGCGCGAAGATGACGACGCCCGCGCTCGCGGCGATCGCCGGCACCATGTCAGGCATGAAGTAGTTCGCCGTGCCGTGGCGCGTACCCGGTCGATAGACCTCGGCCAGCTCGCCGCGCTGGCGACGACGGAACATGATGTCCGCGCCGAGATGCAGTCGCGCGACCGACGCCTTGGCCTTGTCGTCGACCGAGTAGCGCGTCGATGCCCAGCCGTCCGAGACCTCGGGCCGTCGATCGCCGAGGTCGGGCACGGGGAAGACCCAGGCTTCGCGGCTGGTGGGAAGCGTCGACAGCATGTCAGGCCACCCTCGTGAGCGCGTCGCGCACGGCGTCGGCGATGTCGGCGTGCGCGACGATCGCGACATCCGCGGCGTTGAGCGAACGCGCCATCGACACCACCGCCCCGGTCGTCGTGTCGCCGCTCGCGCGCAGGTACGCCGAGCCGGCGGCTCGGCATACGGCGACCGTCGTCGGCAGATCCGCGGTGGTGCCGTTGAGATCGATTGCCTTGCCGCGAAGGAACACTCGGCACGGCGGCCCGGCCGACACGGGCGCGGCCGGCGGTGGCGCCGCTACGGTGGGAGCTCCCTGTGCTTCACGACCGGCGCCCAACAGGCGCCCGCGCAGGAGCCACCACAGCAGCAGCGCGCCGCCGCCGGCCGCGCCGACGGCGACCATCGTGTCGGTGTTGTCGTCGTCGTTTGCCATGGCTCACTCCGTCACGGCGCCTTGACGACGGTCGGCACGCCCGCAGCGAGCAGCGCGCCGTACAGCTCGCGATGGACCGCAAGCGGCGCATCGGGCGCGACTGCCAGCTCGGCCTTGCCGGCGACCTTGCAGCGCGCGACCGCGAGCTTGATGTCGACCTTCTCGCCTTCCAGCGTCAGGCCGGCCTTGTCGAGCTTGAGCGAGCACGCGCCCGGCTTGCGCGGGGGCGCTGCGACGGTCGTCGACATGGTCGGCGCCGCGCCTGTTAGTGCCTTTGCCGGGGCCGTGTTCTCTCCGGATGCTGGTGGCGGATCGCCAGGCTTCTTCTTGTCGTCCCGCGTGAAGTGGTAGATCGCCGCGCCAGCACCGGCGCCGAGCGCCAGCGCGAGAGCGGCCGTGGTTGCCTTGGACATCGAAGTCTCCTTCGCGCGCTCGGGCGCGCGCCGTGGTGCT
>JAIOII010001638.1 GCA_019912685.1 Kofleriaceae bacterium | reverse complement strand
TTCTTCGCCATGAAGCGCGTCGCCGGGCGCCAGGAGCTCGCCGAGGGTGCGCCCGGCGACGCGCTTCATGGCGAAGAACGGGCGACCGGTCGGATCGCGGCCGATCTCGTAGACCGGCACGATCGCCGGGTGCTCGAGGCGGGCCTGGATGCGGGCCTCGCGCAGGAAGCGGCCGAGCTCCTCGTCGGTCGGCGACGCCGAGCGCAGGCGCTTGAGCGCGACGTCGCGGCCGACACGCCGGTCGTGCGCGAGCAGCACCTCGCCCATGCCGCCGCGGCCGATGATCTCGCCGAGCGCGTACGTGCCCGAGACGCCGGTCACGTCCTCGACGGCGATCGAGCCGGCGACGTCGGCCCGCGGCGGGACCAGCGTGTCGGCGTCGTCACGAGTGGGCTCGGTCGGCGGCTCCCCGTCCGTCTTCATGCCCCCATCGTAACGCGCCGGGCGATCAGTGGACCTCGTCGACCTGGACGTGCGCGCCGTCGCCGTCGGGCTCGCGGATGAGGACGCCGGTGTACGTCCCGTCGTCGGGCTTGTCGAAGCGGACGCTCATCGGCGTGACCACCTGCGGCCACGCGCCCGGGCGCGGCGTGACGACGAGATCGAGGATCAGCTCCTTGGGGTTGATCCCCTGCGGCGAGGCCGGCACGAGCTTGACGTCGTAGCCGGGCGTCGGGACCTTGACGAGCCCGGTGACGTGGAACGACGCCGGGCCCGGCGGCATCTTGTTCACCCACGCGTACCAGTCGGACGTGGTCACCGCGAGGGGAGGCGGCGTCTTCGTCGGGAGGTCGACGCTCGCCGTGCCGACGACCTTGCCGTCGAGCATCGCGAACACGAGGACCTTGGTCTTGCCGGTCTTGCCGCCGAGCTTCACGTGGCGATGGAGGTGGCGCACCTGCGACACGACCTGCGCGCACATGCCGCCGCGCTTCCTGAGCATCACGCGCAGCGGCACGGCGTCCGCGGCGATGCGGACGCTCGGGGGCGGCCCGGGACGCACGGCGCCGGCGGCGTAGCAGGGGTTGGGCACGCTCGTCTCGACCTGGACGGTGTACTGGTCGGCCTTGCGCTCCGGCGCGAGCGTCGGCCTGGGCTTGAACATCTCGTCGGCGTGGGCGGTGGTGACCGCCGCGCCGAGGAGCGCGAGCGTCGCGAGCACGATGTGGGTCGGTTTCATGTGAGCTCCAGGGCCGACCATAGCGACGGACAGGCCCGCAGGGGTATTCACACGTCCTGACAGGCCCTACTGAGGCGCGCTCGGCTGAGCCGGGGCCGGTGCCGGCGTGGCGCCGCGGAGCGCGAGCTGACCCTGGCGCGCGAGATCGATCGCGGTCGCGAGGATGCGCAGCGCCTCGCCGGGCGCGTGGAAGCCCATGCTGTTCTCCGCCTCGACGAAGTCGACGTAGAACTGCGACTGCCGGTGCAGCTCGCGCGCGGCGGCGAGCTCCGCGTCGGGTCGGCCGGCGGCGCGCGCCGCCTCGAGCTCCGCGATGAGCGTGGTGACGGCGTCGAGCGCGCGCGAGCGCAGCTCGAACGTCCGGTCCTGGATCGTGTGCACGCGCGCCGCGAGCTCCTGCTCGCCGAACTTGTGACACGGCTGGCACGCGCGGTTGATGTTGAGCAGCGGGCTGCGCACGTGGTGGTCGCTGATCTTGGTCGCGCCGACGCGCATGTACGGCATGTGACAGTCGGCGCAGGCGACGCCGGAGCGGGCGTGGATGCCCTGGTTCCACATCTCGAACTCGGGGTGCTGCGCCTTGAGCATGCGCGCGCCGCTGCGCGCGTGCGTCCAGTCGGCGTGGTCGACCTCGGCGTAGTAGGCGTACATCGCCTCGATCGTGAGGCCGCGGTGCCAGGGATAGGTGAGCCGCTTCTCGGCGCCCTTGAAGTAGTACTCGACGTGGCACTGCCCGCACACGAACGAGCGCATCTCCTGGTGGGTCGCGTCGCGGTTGACGTCGTAGGCCGGCTTGCCCTGGCCGGCGCGCAGCGCCCGCATCCCCTCGATGAACCCCGGCCGCGTGACGCGGAGCTGCATCGTCGTCGGATCGTGGCAGTCGATGCACGTGATCGGGTGCTCGACGAGCTTGCGCGCCTCGGCGTAGGGCAGCGGGTTGACCTTGGCGAACCCGGCGATGAGATCGCCGTTGCCCGCGTCGCGGTACGCCTTGTAGACCGAGGCGTGGCAGTGGAGGCAGGTGCCGGGCTGCTTCGTGACCTGCTGCCGCTCGGTGAAGACCTGATCCTCGAGCATGTAGGCGTGGCCGCGCTCCTCGCGGAAGTCCTTGGCGAAGGCGTAGCCGTCCCAGATCGTGACGAGGCGTGGATCTTCCTCGAGGCGCGACTGGGCCGTCACCGAGCGCGGATCGGCCTTGCTCGGCGTGCGCGGCACCGCCTCGCTGCCGCCGTAGCGCGTGCGCACCTGATCGACCGTGCGCAGGTACGCGTCGTACTGGAGCGGGAAGTTCTTGCCCCAGATCGCGGGGTCGACGATGTCGTCGGTCAGCTCGACGACGCGGAAGTACGGGTTCTGGCCCTCGTGCTTGCGCTCGGTGATGTTGACGAGCAGGAGCGCCATGCCGGCCGCGGCGAGCGCGCCGACGAGCCCGGCGACCCCGAGGAAGAGGAACAGGCGCCGGCGGCCGGCGCGCGCGGAGGAAGGTTCAGGGGTTTCACTCATGGGTTCTACTCGCGGACGCGGTGCCCGACCGCGTCGTGACAGCGGATGCAGGAGACGACCTCGGTCCCCATCATGTGGACGACGTCGCGGTGGCAGCGCCGGCACTGCTCCTCGGTCACGGCGCGATTGCCCGGCGTGATGCGCAGCGGCTCGACGAAGTCTCCGGTCGTGAAGGCGTACGAGTGGTTGTAGCCGTTGACCGCCTTCACCCAGTACTTGCGCACGCCGCCCGGCGGCGCGTGGCAGTCGTTGCAGACGGCGACCGCGTGGTGGCTCGACTTCCGCCACGCCGCGTAGTGCTCGCGCATGACGTGGCAGTTGGCGCACGACGCCGGGTCGTTGCCGAGGTAGGAGGCGCCGCGGGCGTAGACGAACGTGAAGGCGCCGAGCCCGATCGTCGCGCCGAGCGCGAGGCTGGCCGCGATGGCGAGCACGTACGCGATCTTCACCCGGTAGACTTACCCCACTTGCCGCGCCGGTCGCGAGCCGACGCGGCGACGATCGACGAGCCACGCCGTGACCGGGAGGAGCGGCATGACGACGAGCGCGTAGAACGCGGGCGCGCTCCAGTCGGGCCCGCGCGGGCGATAGACCTGTCCCGTGAGCACGCACGCGCCGAGGTAGAGGACGAGGATCGCGACGCCGCACGCCTGCCAGACCTCGATCGCGACGCGCGTCGGCCCGGGCCGGGCGTCCCACGCCGCGAGCGCGACGACGCCGCCGAAGATGAGGGTGGCGACGATCGCCGTCGGGATGACGTTCGTGCTCCAGCAGAACACCATGATCGCGGTGATGATCGGCAGCGCGAGCCAGGCGCCCCAGCGCGCCCAGCGCTGGGTGAGCAGCAGGAGCGCGGCGAGGAGCTGCATCACGCCGACGAAGCGATAGAACCCGCCGGTCGCGTGGAACGCGTGCAGGAAGTCGTGGAACGGGCCGGAGAGGTGCGGGTCGGTGAACGGCTGGCCCAGCACCTTCTTGAGCCCGGCGGGCACGAACGCGAACCCGACGAGCAGGCGCAGGTTCACGACCACGAGGTTCAGCCAGCGCGCGTCGCGCGCGCGCGCATGCAGCCGGACGAGCCTGTCACGCACGCCCGTACCTTAGTGCGCATGTCATCGCCGAACCAGCCGCCATGTGCCGGTCGCGGTAAGGTGCGTCCATGCGCACCGTGCTCCTCGTCGCCCTCGTCACCGCCTTCGCCGCCGCGTGCGGCGGCTCGTCGAAGCCGGACACCACCGAGCCCACGACCACCGGCGACACGCCGCCGCCGGCCGAGGCGCCGAACGTCGTGACTCCCGAGGCGTGCGAGGCGAGCGGCGGCACCGTCGCGTGGGACATCGGCGACGGCTCGGTGCAGTGCCCCGGCGGCACGCAGGAGTCGTCGAAGGTCTCCGGCGGCGTCGAGCCGGCGCTCTGCTGCCAGCCGGCCACGCCCGCGCCGGCGGAATGAGCGACGGGGTATCGTGCGCGCATGGCGAAGCCGCCCGACTACGCGCGTGACGTTCCTCCTCCCGTCGGCGGCGTGACGTACCAGCTGCTGCGCCGCGGGGCGCTGTGGATGCGGATCGGCAAGAACCTCGCCGGGCGCGTCGACCTCGGGTGGCCGATGAACGCGTACGACTCGGCCACGGTCGTCACGTGCGTCCTCCAGGGCAACCGCCTGACGACGAGGATCCGGCGCGTCGACGAGCGCGCCGGGTCGACGCCGGGCACCGACCTCGTCGACGTCGTCGCGGTCGACGACCCGCCGACCACGCGGCGCGAGCTGCTCGCGGTTCCGCCCGGTGGCCCGGCCTGGGCCACGCTCGAGCGCACGGGCGCCCGCCTGCGCGTGCTCGATCCCGATGGCGCCGTGCGCGCCGAGATCGACGCGACGGCGCGCGGCCTGACGGTGCGCGCGTTCGACGAGCAGGGCGAGCAGCTCGCGCCGCAGCCATACCTCATGGTGTGAGCGCGCGCTGCCGCTACGAGCGGCGCGCGAGGTGGTCGGCGAGGGCGCGGATGCCCGCGATCTGGTAGCTCCAGAAGGCCTCGATCGCGGCGCGGAGCTCGGCCGGGTCGGCGTGCTGCGCGAGCACGGCGGCGAGGAGCCGGCGCGTGTTGTCGAAGACCGTCGTGAGGACGAAGCGCTCGCCGGGCCTGATGCGCAGGCCGGGGTGCGCGGCGCGCAGCTCGGCGAGCGTGTGCTTGACGAGCTGCGCGACGAAGCGGGCGCCGTAGGCGGCGTGCGGCGTGCCGGCGGCGCGATCGAGGAGGATCACGACGGCGAGGCGGTGCTCGATCCAGAAGCGCAGCATGTCGCCGCCGAGGTCGTCGTTCGCGTCGCCGCGCAGCGTGCGGCGCGCGAGCGCGCTCACCCGACGCTCGAGGAGCGACGCGAAGCGCGCCGCGAGCTCGGGCGTGATGACCGCGGCGAAGAGCTCGTCCTTGCCCGGGTAGTAGCGATAGATGCTCGCGGTGCCGATGCCGGCGCGCAGGGCGATCGCCGCCATCGTCGCGCGCTCGAAGCCGTCGGTGGCGAACACCGCGAGCGCCGCGTCGAGGATGCGGGCGCGGACCTCGTCCTTCAGGATCTGCGGCATCAGGCGGCCAGGCGCGCATACGAGAACGGCGCGAAGCGGTCGGCCCACGGCCGCGCCGCCTCGAGCTCGTACGCCAGCTCGAGCAGGAGCGCGTCGCTGCCGGGCGCGGCGGCGAGGTGCGCGCCGATGGGCAGCCCGTCCGTGCTCGAGTGGAGCGGGACCGACATCGCCGGCGTACCGGCGATGTTGTGGATCGGCGTGTAGCCCACGGCCTCCGCCGTGCGGCGGATGAGCTCGTCGGCGGGCACGAACGGCGAGAGGTGGCCGAGCTTCCACGGCAACGTGGCGAGCACCGGCGTGACGATCACGTCGAGGTCGGCGGTCGCATCGAGGTGCGCGCGCGCCGACGCGGCCAGCAC
>JAIOII010001637.1 GCA_019912685.1 Kofleriaceae bacterium | reverse complement strand
CGGGCGCGTAGCGCGCGTCGATGCCGAACAGGTCGGACAGCGTGTTGTCGTACTCCGTGCGCGAGAGCCGGCGCAGGAGGCGCGGGCCCGGGTCACCCGCCTCGCAGGCGAGCTCGCCGCCGTCGCACGCGCCCTCGTCGCCGCGCACGCGCCCGACGAAGTCGGCGAGCGCACGGTGCTCCGCCGAGCCGGGCGCGATCACCATGCCGCCGGGGTGGTTGGTCCCGGTCGGACGTCGCAGGAGCAGGGGCTCGCCGTCCTCGGTCTCGAGCGCCATCTTGCGCGCGCGCTCGAGGTTCTGCCCCATGTCGGCCGCGGCGTCGTCGCCGGGCGCGGTGAGCACGAAGTCGGAGCGCTGCGCGGCGCCGCCCGGGTTGTGGCAGATGTTGCAGCGGTTCTCGAACACGGGCGCCCACACCCGCTCGCGGAAGTACGCCTCGTCGGGCGGACACGGCGACGGCGACTCGCCCGCGCACGCGGTGAGCACCACGAACCCGAGCACGAGGGCATGCGGCGTCGACGGCTTCATCGTTGCCCTCATCAGAGCCCCGCCAGCGGGCCCGAGCCGGCGGCCGGGTTCCCGAACGTGGTGTTGGCCAGGCCCATCGCCTGGCAGATCGAGACGAGCAGCTTCGCGTGCGCGGCGCCGTTCACGCGCAGGTAACGCCCGGGCGTGAACGCGCCGCCGCCGGCGAGCACGAACGGCACCTCGGTGCACACGTGCGCGCGCGAGTCGCCCATCTCCTTGGCCCACACGACGAGCGTGGTGTCGAGGAGCGTGCCGCCGCCCTCGGGATCCGGCGCGGCCGCGAGCTTGTCGAGCAGGTAGCCGAACTGGGTCGCGAACCAGCGCTCGGCCGCGACGAACGCGGCGACCCCGGCGGTGTTGCCGTCGTCCATGTGCGAGAGCGCGTGGTGCCCTTCCGCTTGTCCGATCCAGGTGAACACCGTCGGCGCGACGGTGTGCGCCCACTGGATCGACGCGACGCTGGTGGCGCCGCACGCGAGCGCGGCGACGAGCAGGTCCAGCTGCGACTTGCCGATCGCCGGGAAGTTGTCGTTGGCGTGGATCGGCAGGTCGGCGACCGGCGTGCCGCCCGCGCAGCTGCCGCCGCCGAGCGCGCGCTCGAGCTCGCGCAAGGACGTGAGGTGCTGGTCGAGCTTGTGTTGCTCCTCGTTGCCGAGGCGGCCGCGCAGCTCGCCGAGGTCACCCTTCACGGCGTCGAGCACGCTCTGCCGCCGCGCGAGCACGCGGTCGGCGCCGCCGGGCATCGCGTCGCCGTAGAGGCGCGAGTACACGCCGCGCGGACTGTCGTCGGGGGGCGCGTACTGGCCGGCCGCGCTGTAGCTCATGCGCGTCTGCACGCTGCCGCCCCACGCCGACGTCTGCACGCCGAGCTCGAGCGAGCGCAGGCGCGTCGCGCCGCCGATCGCGGCGGCGACGTACTGATCGACCGACATGCCGCGCGACTCGTCGCCCGCCGAGCCGGAGCCCGTCAGCATCGCGGCCATGCCGCCCTCGTGGTTGCTGGCGCCGACGAACTGGAGGCCGTCGATCACGACGAGGCGCTCGCGATGTGCCGCGAGCGGCTCGAGGATGCTCCCCGCCGGGAACGTGAAGGACGTCTCGCCGCCGCTCGGGCGCCAGCGCGCCGGCACCGTGCCGTTGGGCGTGAAGAACACGACCAGCCGCTTCGCGCGCACGCCGGTGGCGGCGCCTGCCTTGCGGCTGCGGGTGAGGAGGCCGACGAAGGGCGCCGCGAGGAGCGCGGCGCCGAGGCCGGCCGTGAAGGCGCGGCGCGAGGTC
>JAIOII010001636.1 GCA_019912685.1 Kofleriaceae bacterium | reverse complement strand
CCCCGGCGATCTCACGCGCGCCGCCCACCTCCTGCGTCACCCCGACGGCCCCGTGGTCGTCGACGTCCAGATCGATCCGACGGTCAGGTTGCCCCGCAAGGATCGCATGGCCGAGCTCAAGGCCGCGGCGCGGCCGTTGCGCCTCGTGAACTGAACCTTCACGATCGCGCGAGCCGGTCGATGACGACCGGGACAAGGCGTCTCCATGTCCGAGTATCTGTTCGAACAAGCGTGGGAGAGGGAACGGCGCCGGCTCGACGCGCTGGGCACGATGTATGACCCGGGGAGCTTCGCCGCCATCGAGCGGCTGGGGATCGGCCCCGGCTGGCGCTGTCTGGAGGTGGGAGCCGGCAGCGGCACCATCGCCCGGTGGATGAAGACCAAGGTGGGCGCGACCGGCACGGTCGTCGCGACCGACCTCGATCCCAGGTTCCTCGAGCCACTCGGCGCCGAGGACGTCGACGTGCGCCGCCACGATATCGTCCAGGACCCCCTGGAGGAGAGCGCGTACGACCTCGTCCATGCGCGCGCCGTGCTCCAGCACATCCCGCAGCGCGATGTCGCGCTCGCGCGCATGATCCGCGCGCTGCGCCCCGGAGGGTGGATCGTGATCGAGGACATCACGAGCCCCTCACCGCTCTGCCACCCCGAGCTCCCCGTCTGGGCGAAGGTGCTCGGAGCTGTCGACGCCGGGCTCCGGCGCAACGGCGCCGACCCCGATCTCGGCCTGCGCCTCCACGCGATGCTCTCCGCGGCCGGACTGCGCGACGTCGACTGCAGCGGGCGCGTCGCGATCCTGCACTCGGGCACACCCAGCATCGAGTTCGTCCTCTTGAGCATCGAGCACATCGGCGACCGGATGGTCGCGGCCGGCGCCGTCACCGCCGACGAGCTCGACCAGGCCCTGCTGGCGCTGCGCAACCCAGGCTTCACGACGGCGGCGGCGACCATGATCGCCGCGTGGGGCCGAGCAGCGTCATGAGCGCGCCCGTGGTCGATCTCTCGGATCCCGACAGCTACGCGACCGGCGTGCCCTACGACCACTTCCGCTACCTGCGCGCGAACGATCCCGTGTCCTGGCATCCGGAACCTGGAGGCCGAGGGTTCTGGGCGGTCACGCGGTACCACGACGTCATCGCGGTGCTACGCGCGCCGACGGTGTTCTCGTCGTGGCGCGGCGGCACCCTCCTCGCCGATCCGCCGGCGGAGTTCCTGGAGAAGCTGCGCGAGAACATGCTCAACCGCGATCCGCCCGACCACAGCGTGATGCGGAAGCTCGTCAACAAGGCGTTCCACCCGCGCCGCATCGCGCAGATCGAGGACCGCATCGCCGCGCACGCCCGCGTCCTGGTCGAGCGCGTCCGCGATCGCGGCGAATGCGACTTCGCCACCGAGGTCGCGGGCGAGATGCCGCTCTACGTCATCTGCGAGATCCTCGGCGTCCCGCTCGAGGATCGGCGCCATCTGTACGCGCTCACCGAGCGCATGTTCGGGACCGAGATCGCCGATCGCGCGGCGGCGCTGCGCGACGGCATGGACGCCGCGAACACGCTGCGCGCCTACGGCGCAGAGCTCGGCCGGAAGCGCGCCGCCGCGCCGTCCGATGATCTCATCAGCGAGCTCCTCGCCGCCGAGGTCGACGGCCGGCGTCTGACCGACGGCGAGTTCCAGGCCTTCTTCATGCTCCTCTTCAACGCCGGAGCCGACACGACCCGGAGCCTGCTCTGCTACGGGATGGATCTGCTTCTCGATCGGCCGGCGCTGATCGAGCGGCTGCGCGCCGAGCCCGCCGCGCTGCCGCGGGCGATCGAGGAGATGCTTCGCTTCGAGACGCCGGTGATCCAGTTTCGCCGCACCGCGAACCAGGACACGACGCTGGGCGAGCGCCGCATCCGAGAGGGCGACAAGGTCGTCGTCTTCTTCCCCTCGGCGAATCGCGACGAGGCGGTGTTCGATGATCCCGATCGTTTCGATCCCGACCGCACACCCAACGACCACATAAGCTTCGGCTACGGCACGCATTTCTGCCTGGGTGCCCCGCTCGCGCGCATGGAGAGCAAGCACGTGTTCGGTGAGGTGCTCGCCACGCTGCGAGGTCTCGAGCGCGGAGGGCCCCTCGTGGCCTCGCGTACCAACTTCATCCGCAGCGCGCGGCAGCTCCGGGTACGCTTTCGAGCGAGGTGATGGAGCAAGGCCATGCGTGAAGTCTCGTGTCGGGTCTTCGGGGTGTACGCCAAGCCGCTCGCAGCACGTGGCATCCCGATGGAGCGGCTCGTCCAGGGCACGAACCTCGACGTCGCCACCATCAAGAACAAGAACGAGCGCATCGACTGGAGCGACGCCGTCGTCATCCACGAGAACGTCGGCAAGATCTTCAGCAAGGCCGAGCTGCGAGAGATCGGCGCCTCGTATTTCCGCACCCCGGCGCTGCGGTTCCTCTTCGTGGTCGGCCGCATCCTGCTCACGCCGATGGAGTTCATCCGCTGGGCGAACAAGCCGAAGGATGGCGCCGGTAACCAGATGTTCACGTGCGTGGTGCCCGCTCACCGCCAGCTTTCCGACGACGAGTGCGAGGTCGACCTGACCCTGCCCGAGGGCTACCCGGTGAGCTGGGAGTTCATGGAGATCACCGCCGGCAACTTCGAGGAGATGCCGCGGCTCCTCGGCTATCCCGCGGCGAAGGTGGACCTGTCGCCGATCGAGCGCGGCGGCCGGTTCCACATCACGGTGCCCAAGCGCACCCCGTTCCTCACACGCATGCGACGCGTCGTGACATGGCCGCTCACGGTACGCGCCGCCGCACGCGAGCTCCAGGAAGCACATCTCACGCTGCAGGAACGATACGAGCAGCTCGAGGACGCGAGGACGAGGCTCGACCGCCAGGCCACGCAGCTGCGCACGGCGTACACCGTGAACGAGCTCATCCAGGGCGACCTCGATCTCGATCGCACGGTCGACGCGATCGCCAGGGCGCTGGTCGGCGAGGCCGGGTTCGCCGGCGCGGAGCTCGACGTGAGCGCGCACGTCGGCGATGTGGCCGTCGCGCGCACGGTTCACCGCGGCACCACGGAGGGCAAGGCGCTCGTGCGCACGCTCGACGTCCAGGGCGAGCGCATCGGCGAGCTGCGCGTGTTCCCGAAGCCGGACGCCGACCGCGCCGAGCGCGAGGAGCTGCTCGCGTTCATCGTGCCCACGGTGGCGATGGCGCTCCACAACGCGCTCAGCTTCCACGCCGTCCAGGACTACCGGCGCAGCCTCGAGCGGCGCGTCGAGCAGCGCACCCACGACCTGAGCGTCGCCCGCGACGAGCTGGCGGCGACCGTCGAGAGCCGCGAGAAGCTGTTCCAGAACATCAGCCACGAGTTCCGGACGCCGCTCGCCCTCATCCTCCTGTCGGTCGACACGCTCGCGGCCGCAGCGGGTGACCGCGGCGACGAGGCCAGCCTTGCTCACCTCGCCACGGTCACGAGCAGCGCGCGCAAGCTGGTGCGCATGGTCGACGAGCTGCTGTTGCTCGCCGCCGGCCGCGAGCGCGAGCTCACCGCGCACGTCGAGCCGGTCGACCTCGACGCCGCGATCGCCGCGTCGGCAGCCGGCTGGCGGCTCGCCGCGG
>JAIOII010001635.1 GCA_019912685.1 Kofleriaceae bacterium | reverse complement strand
CGCCGTAGCGCAGCGTGTCGATCGCGACGACGCCCTCGCCGAGGTCGCGGACGATGGAGGTGTAGCTCGCGGTCGGCGCGATCTGCTCGGGGCCGTTCGCCATGTGCACGGCGAGCTGCACGTCGGTGAGCGAGCCCGACTGCGCCATTGCGGTGTCGGTGACGCGCACCCGCCACTCGCCCGCCGCCGGCGTGTCGTCGAACATCTCGGTGGTGAAGCGCAGCGTGCGCGGGCCGCTGCCGCCGTCGGAGAGGTTGTTGCGCAGGAGCACCTCGTTGCCGCCGGGGTGGACGAGGCGCAGCTGCAGGTCGGCGATGCGCGGGTGGTTGACGCCGATCATCACGTCGACCGACGCGACGGTGGCGCCGGGCAGGCCGGCGATCTTCACGCCGCGGGTGACGCCGTTCGGATCGTTGTCGGGGATGCCGAGATCGTTCGGGTCGCCGACGGTCTCGAGGCGCTCGGTGCGCGGCGCGAGCGGGCGCAGGCGCGTGAGCGGCAGCTCGGCCTCGAGGCCGGGCTCGGGGCCGTCGATCACGCGCAGGCGCGCGCTCGCGTCGCCGGTGTTCTCGTTGAGATCGAGGACGACGTCGTTCCAGCCCGCGACCAGCTCGACCGACCCCGTGCGATCGACCGGGCCGCCGACGAGGGCGTCGATGACGAGCTGGCCGCCGACGTAGAGGCGGTGGCCGTCGTCGGACTCGACGCGCAGCATGTACGTGCCCGGCATCGTGACGTAGAACTGGCCGCTCCAGCGGAGCGACCAGAAGTCGGGCGAGCCGATGCCGACGCCGACCGGGGCGCCGTTCTGGAAGCGCGCGTCGACCATCGCCGCGTCCGACACCGTGTGCTCGGGGGTGCCCTGGAAGAGCGAGCTGTCCCAGCCCGCGAGCAACATGCCGCGCAGCGCGTCGACGCGCGCGCGCAGCCGCGGGCCGGCGAGCGGCTCGGGCGTCTGGCTCGCGCCGACGTAGAGCTGCACGTCGAAGCGCGACGCGCCGATGCCCTCGACGACGGCGAGGCGGATCGGGTGCCAGCCGCTCGCGGCCGCCGTGTACGTGGCCGAGGTGATGCCGAGGCGCGCGTTGACGACGCGCGTGAACTCGCCGCCGCCCGGCGGCGCGAGCTCGAGGAAGCCGGCGTCGTCGGCGTCGACGAGGAACGTCGTCATGCCCGCGTCGAGCCACACCTCGCCCTCGGCCCAGTACGTCCACGTGTCGCCCGAGTCGAGGCCGACGCCGACGGGATCGCCGAAGAGGGGGCGCGTCCAGAAGCCGGTGCCGTTGGCGCCGTCTCCTGTCACCATCGTCCACGTCGCCTCGTCGGGCTCGCTGAAGCGCTGCGTGTTGGCGGCGTGCGCGCGCAGCCCGCCGGCGTGGAAGGCCGCCGGCGCGACCGCGCCCCACGGCTCGATCACGAGGTCCTCGGTGACCGCGCCGACGACGGCGAAGTCCGCCACCGTGTCGTCGCGCAGGAACACGGTCCGGTTGCCGGCGTCGTCGTCGGCGCCGCCGTCGTCGTCATCGTCGGCGGCGCCGGACGGCGTGAACGAGCAACCGGCGACGAGCGCGAGGGAGAGCACACCGCGCCACATCAGCGACATGCTGCGATTCTTGTCGGGTGCGCGCCGAATGACAATGATCGAACCGACGTCACCGGACAGTGGGTCGAACGAGAGTGTGCCCGCTCACGGCCCGAACAGATCGGGCACGGGCACGGGCACGGGCACGGGCACGGGCACGGGCACGGGGGACGAGCTGGCTTACGCCAGCTCGTCCAGGAACTGCTGCGCTTCCTGGAACTGCGGATCCTCGCGCAGCGCCTTCTTGGCCCAGAGCTCGGCCTTGGCCCGGTTGCCGCGCGCGTGCTCGATCTTCGCCTCCCAGAGGAGCGCCATCGGCCGCGTGATCGGCTGCGGGTTGTCCATGAGCGTGATCGCGCGCAGCGGCTTGAGCGCGAGCTCGTAGTCGCCGATCTCGGTCGCGAGCTGCGCCAGCTCGGCCGCGATCTCGCCGTTCTTGCGATCGACGTCGAACGCCTTCTTCAGCCACCCGATCTGGCCGTCGCGGTCACCGAGCATCCCGGCGACGCGCCCCATGCGCTGCTGCATGGTCGCGAGCTCCGGCGTGCGCTTCTTCTGCGCCGCGATCGCCGCCTCGAGCGCGTTGGCCGCCTCCTCGGTGCGGCCGGAGCCGATGAGGATGTCGACGTGCAACATCGCCGTCTGGTGATCGTCGGGCGCGAGCTCGGCCGCCTTGCCCGCCGGCACCGACGCCGACGCGGCGTCGCCCGCCGCCAGGTACAGCTCCGCGGCGCGCTTGTAGGCGTTGAACTTCGCCTGCGCGTCGCTGCCGTGCTCGGCGTCGGCCATGAGGATCGCCGCGAGCTGGCTGTGCGCGCCCGCCGCCTCGTACTGCTCGCGCAGCTTGACGCGGATCGTCTCGGCGCCCGGCTGCACCTGGTGCACCATCTCGAGCACGCCGATCGACTCGGCCGGCTTGCCGGCGCGCGCCGACGCGTCGGCGACGTCGAGCGCCGCCTGCACCTGCGCGTCGCTCTCGACGATGTACGCCAGCCGCGTGCACGCCGCGATCACGCCGTCCCAGTGCTCGATGCCCGCGTCCATGTCGCGCAGGATGTAGAGCGGATCGGGATCGCTCGGCATCCGCTCGATCCACATGACGAGCAGATCGCGCGCGCGCTCGAGCTCGGTGTGCTCGGCGAGCAGCTGGGCGAGCCGCAACGTCGCCGTGCGCTCGCTCGCCATGTCGCCCGACGCCTCGGCGCGCGCGCGCATGCGCTCGAGCCCCTCGGACAGGGCCGCCGCGGCCCGCGCCGGGTCGAGCTTGTACGCATCGTCGAGATCGATCACCGCGTTGTCCTCGTCGCCGAGCTGCTGGCGCAGGCTCGCGCGCAGGAGCAGCAGGTCGACGCGCGCGGCGCCCTGCACCGGCGCCGCCTTGCTCTCGCCGTCGTCGCCGGGCTG
>JAIOII010001634.1 GCA_019912685.1 Kofleriaceae bacterium | reverse complement strand
GCGCGGCGTGGAGCTCGGCGAGCTCGTGGGCGACTTCATCGTCGCCATGCGCGAGGACGACGGCTCGGCGACCCCGATGGCGTACGCGCCGGGCACCGGCCCCGGCAAGTACCAGTACGTGCCGCCGTTCGACGGCTTCGTCAATCGCCCCGAGTGGCGCACCGTCCAGCCCTGGGTGCTCGCGTCACCGCAACAGCTCCGCTCGGCGCCGCCGCCCGCGCTCACCAGCGCCGCGTACGCCACCGCGTACGACGAGGTGCGGATCTCCGGCGCCAAGGCCAGCAGCGAGCGCACCGCCGAGGAGACGCGCTACGCCCGGTTCTGGTACGAGAACTCCGACACCGGCTGGAACCGCGTCACGCGCGCGGTCGTCGAGAGCGAGCGGGCCGGGCTGCACGAGGCCGCGCGCGCCTTCGCGCTCGTGAACCTCGCGATGGCCGACGGCTTCATCGCCGGGTGGGACGCGAAGTTCCACTACGACCTCTGGCGCCCGTACACCGCGATCCGCGGCGGCGAGACCGACGGCAACGCCGCGACCCCGGGCGACGCGCAGTGGGAGCCGCTCCTCGCCACGCCGCCGGTGCAGGACTACCCGTCGACGCACAGCGTGCTCGGGGCCGGCGCCGCGACCGCGCTCGCCGCGGTCTTCGGGGACGACACCCGGTTCACCATCACGTCGTCGACGGCGGAGCAGCCCGGCGTCGAGACCCGCACCTTCGCGCGGTTCTCGGAGGCCGCGGCGGAGAACGGCGACTCGCGCGTCCAGGCCGGCATCCACTTCCGCTTCGCCGTCGACGCGGGGCTCGCGATGGGGCGCCAGATCGGCGAGCGGGCGACGGTCGGGTACCTCCTCCCGCTCGACGAGCACTGAGGGAATCGAGAATCGATCCCGACTTCCGTACAGAGTGCCCGAGCCATCCTGGCGAGGAACTCGATCTGAGCTCAGTCGGTCCGGCGCGTGAAGTGCCTCGTCGCCGTCAGCCCGACGTAGAAGTCGACGATCGAGAGCTCATCGCGGGCGAGCTGGTCGGCGAGCGACGACACGAGGCACTCGCTGTCGTGGTGGTCGAGGCCGTACGCCGCGCTCGCCATGAACGAGGCCATGCACACGGCGGTCTCGGGCGCGCTCGCCAGCGCGCTCGCCAGCTCGGTCGGGCCGTCGACGGGGACGTCCTGGCCGAGGCCCGTGATCGCCCCGGTCGCGTCGATCGGGAAGCCGTTCTCCGTCGCGCGGTAGCGCCCGGTCGCGTCGAGGTGCTCGAACGCGAAGCCGAGCGGATCCATCAGCTGGTGGCAGCCGGCGCACGCCGGGTTGGCGACGTGCTGCTCGTAGCGCTGGCGCGTCGTCTCCGTGCCGGTCGGCGGCGGCAGGTCGCCGACGATCGCCGGCGGCGGCGGCATCTCGCCGCAGAGCAGGCGCTCGCGGATGAGCACGCCGCGGAGCGTCGGCGACGACGCCGTGTTGCCGGCGTTGATCGCGAGGAGCGAGCCCTGCGCGAGCAGGCCGACGCCCCAGCCCTCGGGGCGCGTCGTCGGGCCGCCGGTCGCCGGCCACCCGTAATACGAGGCGAGGTTCGGCTCGACGACGCTCGTCGGGGAGGTCAGCAGCTCGGCGACGCCGCCGCCCTCGTCGAACACGACGTGATCGATGAACGCCACGGTCTCGCGGCCCATCGCGCCGCGGATCTCGGCGCTGAAGCCGGGGAACGCCTCGCCGCTCTTGACCAGGTTGGCGAGCGCCGACAGCCCGAGCCACTGATCGGTGAAGCGCTGGAACACGTCGCGCATCGCCGGGCGCGCGCGCCCGCTCGTCGCGT
>JAIOII010000169.1 GCA_019912685.1 Kofleriaceae bacterium | reverse complement strand
TCGCGCGCGGCGAGCGCGCGGGGCTCGACCTGACCGCGACCGCGACCCTGCCGCTGCCGCGCCGTGCGCGCCCCGGCGATCGAGGTGCCCATGCGTGACGGCGGCGGGCCCGCGTTTCCCGACGCGCGCGTCCTGCTCGATCGCCACGGCCTGCGCGCGAAGAAGCACTTCAGCCAGAACTTCCTCACGTCGGAGCGCGTGTTCCGCGCGATCGTCGACGCCACCGTGCGCGCCGACGACGACTGGATCGTCGAGATCGGCGCCGGCCTCGGGACCCTCACCGCGCGCCTCGCCGAGCGCGTCCCCGAGGGCAAGGTCATCGCGCTCGAGCGCGACCCCGACATGGTCGCCGTGCTCCAGGCCGAGCTCGGTCACCTCGACAACGTGCAGATCGAACCCGGCGACGCGCTCAAGTACGACCTCACCGCCGTCGCGCGCTGGCGCGGCGACAAGATCACCGTGTGCGGCAACCTGCCGTATCACATCGCGGCGCCGATCCTCTTCCGCGCGTGCGCGGCGCGCGCGTCGGTGTCGCGCGCCGTCGTCATGGTGCAGAAGGAGATGGCCGATCGCATCGTCGCCGGGCCGGGCACCAAGACCTACGGCGCGATGGGCGTCATGCTCCAGAGCTACGCCGCGTGCCGCACCGTCGTGTCGGCGCCGAGCGGCGCGTTCACGCCGGCGCCCAAGGTCGACTCCGCCGTCGTGAAGCTCGACTTCACCGCGCCGCCCGCCCTCGACATCCCCGACGAGGAGCACCACCGCTCCGTCGTCCACGCCGCGTTCGGCCAGCGGCGCAAGACGCTGCGCAACGCGCTGCGCGCCATCTACGCCGACGCCGCCGTCGCGGCCGCGCTCGCGGCGACCGGCATCGACGGCGGTCGCCGCGGCGAGACGCTCTCGCTCGTCGAGTTCGCGGCGCTCGCGCGCGCGATCCCCTCGTCCGCGCAGACCGGCATCGTCGTCGAGGAGCTGTAGGCGTCCCGTGCCCGAGCTGCCCGAGGTCGAGTCCGTCCGCCGTGATCTGGTCCGGCGCCGGCTCAGGGGCGCGACCGTCGTGCGCGTGCGCGGCAGCGGCAAGCCGCTGCGCATGAACAAGCCGGTGCCGATGGCGGCGCTCGGGCGCGCCGCGCGCGGCCGCCGCATCGTCGACGTGAAGCGCCTCGGCAAGTACCTGATGATCGAGCTCGACGGCCCGGCATCGGTGCTCGTCCACCTCGGCATGACCGGCAACCTGCTCGTCGTGCCGCGCCGCACGCCGTGGGCGCCGCACACCCACGTCGTCTTCGAGCTCGACGACGGCCGCGACCTGCGCTTCGTCGATCCGCGCCGCTTCGGCATGGTCGACACCGTGGCGCGAGGGCGCGAGCGCGAGCACGTCGCGCTCGCCGGCCTCGGCCCCGACCCGATCGCCGAGGGCATCCCCGCGAGCCACCTCTGGGATCGCGCGCGCGGCAAGGCGTGCAAGGTGAAGCCGTTCATCCTCGACCAGCGCGTCGTCGCCGGCGTCGGCAACATCTACGCGTCGGAGGTGCTGTGGCTGGCGCGCATCTCGCCGCGCCGCAAGGCCGGCCGCCTCGGCGCCGACGACGCGCGCGCGGTGTCGGTCGCCATCGACCACGTGCTCCGCTTCGCGATCGACAACGGCGGCACGACCTTGCGCGACTTCGTCGACGCCGGCGGTGAGCCGGGCGAGAACGGTGAGTACCTGCTGGTCTACGGGCGCGACGGACACCCGTGTCCGAGGTGCCGGACGAAGATCCGGCGCCAGGTCGATCAGGGCCGCGCGACGTATTTCTGTCCAACGTGCCAGAAGCGCTGACGGTCTAAGTGGGGTAGTGTCGATCCCGCTGGGCCGATGTTGACGCAGGAGGCCGACGAAGACCTGATGGTTCGCTACCAGCAGGGTGAGGTGCGCGCGTTCGAGATCCTTCTCGGGCGGCACCGCAAGTCGGTGTTCAACTTCATCCTGCGATACGTCGGCGACAAGGAGACGGCGGAGGATCTCCTGCAAGAGACCTTCATGCGCGTCATCAAGGGCGCCGACGCTTACAAGCGCCAGGCCAAGTTCACGACGTGGCTTTACACCATTGCGAGGAACTTGTGCGTTGATCAGACGAGACGACGCAAACACCGAAGGCATGCATCACTCGACGCGCCGATGGCGGCGGACGACGACAGCGGAACGCTGCTCGACGTCTTGCCGTCGAGCGAGATGGCCTCCGACCGCAAATCCGTGAACAAGCAACTCTACCAGCGACTGCAAGGCGCGATCGGGGCGCTCTCCGAGGAGCAACGCGAGGTGTTCCTCATGCGCGAGTTCCTCGACATGCCGTTCAAGCAGATCGCGGACGTGGTCGGGGTTCCGGAGAACACGGTGAAGAGCCGCATGCGGTACGCGCTCGAGAAGCTCCGCCTCGACCTGGACGAGTACAAGGATCTCGCCAAGGCGGTGCCGTAGGGCCGCCATGACCCCTGCGGACGACGACGACGACGCCCTCGAGGGCGAACGCTTCCAGGGCGTACGCGAGCTCTTCCGCAAGGCGCGCGACGAGGGCTTCGACGAGGAGCCGCCCGCGCGCCTCGACGCGCTCCTCCTCGCCGCCGCGCGCGAGCACGCGCCGAAGAAGACGACGTTCCTCGAGCGCCTCCGCCGCTGGCTCGTCTCGACGATGATGCAGCCGGCGGTCGCCGGCGCGATGATGATCGCCGTGATCGGCGGCACCGCCGGCGTCCTCTACATGAAGGGCAAGGGCGGCGTCGCCGAGCCGACCGTGCGCGCGGAGTCTCCGTCGGCGCCGGATCCGGCGCCACCGCCCGCGCTGGAGCTCGAGCTGCCGTCGAGCGAGCCGGCGGTCACGGCCTCGACCGACTCGGCCGAGCTCGAGGCGAAGCTGCGCCAGCTCGCCGATGACCAGCGCGCGCGCGAGCAGCCCGAGGCTCCCGAGCCTCTCCCTCGTCCGAAGGGCGAGGGCCCCGGCGGCGGCGGCGGCGGCGACGGGGACACCGGCGGCACCTCCGGCGGCGACGGCCTCCTCGCCACCGAGAAGCTTCCGCCCTTCGAGTACAAGCCCGACGAGCGCGACACCACCACCGTGGTCGCGACCGATTCCGGTGGCGGAGGCCGCACGGGCACCATCGGCGGCGTGAAGACGGCGATCACCGGCTCCGGCGAAGCGCCGCCGCCTCCACCGCCGCCTCCACCGCCGCCTCCGGACGTCACCATCGCCTCCGACGACGACGACGTCGCAAACGAGCGCGACGAGAACGTCGGCACCTCCGCCGAGACCGAAGGGCGCACGACCCGGTCGACGCCGTCGAACCGCACGCAGGCCGAGAACCTCCTCCGCCAGGCCCGCACCGCCGCCCGCAACAAGAACTGCGCGGCCGTCCGCACGATGGCCAAGCGCGCGAAGCAGCTCGACCCTGCCTACTACAACGACACCTTCGTCCGCGACGCCACGGTCAAGCCGTGCCTCTAGCCGGCTGCTGAGATCCCGTGCCCCAGCCGAGCAAAGCGGCGATCGATCTGCTCTCCCGGATGCAGGTCATCACGACCGAGTTGCAGGAGCTCACGCAGAAGAAGAGGGACGTCTTGCGCCGCTTTGGTTCCACCAGCGACCGAGCCGAACAGACGGAGGCGCTCGACGCGCTGCGAGCAATGCAGGAAGCGTCCGATCGACTGTTGCTCGAACACTCGGCGCTGATGGACGGACTGCTGCGTGAGCTTGGCATCTCCGCCGAAGACGCCGCCGAGATTCTTGCTCAGCGAGCTGCCCGGCGACGGTCCGAGTAATCGCGCTACCGCGCGCGGTCTCTCCCAGGTCGCCGTCGCCGTCGCCGTCAAGGTCCACGTCGCCGTTCGCGGAGACGTCCGCGACGCCACCATGCCGTCGCCGAGGATCTACGAGGACAATGGCGCGGTACGCGGCACCAACAGGCGGCACCCTCTCTTGCTCGATGATTACCCATAGGTCACTCGCCTATGGGTAGCGGCACGTGGACCAACCCTGTGCCTCTAGCCGGCGAAGGTACGCCGCTACTGTGTCGTTTCAAGTCATCTTTCACGGAACGCGAGCGGCGGGCGCGATGTCCATGGACATGCAGTGCGAGTCGCGTCGGTTGTTCGACGGGGCTCAGCGGGTATGCAGAACGCGCAGCTCCATTGCCTGGGCGTCGCCGCCGTGATGATCGTCGCCTGTTCGGGCGGTCGCGTCGTGCAGCGCCCCGCGCTGCGCAACGTGGTCGACGGCACCCCGGCGGCACGCACGGGCATCTCGCTCGCTCGAGTCGAGAGCGAGCGGGTCTGTGGCGGCGAATGCGAGTGGCGCGACGGCGTTCCATGGTCAGACGAGCTGCGGGCGATGGCAGATCCTCTGCGCGATGCGCTCTTCGTCGCCTTCGTTCGCGCGGCGACGAGCGACGTCGTGGTCGACATCAACTGCGCGCCCAACCTGGCGGCGCGTGTCCACGAGACACCCCACCTCCCGATCTACGTCAAGGACGGCATTCCCGACCGACTCCTGGACGCGAGCGGGCTCCCCTTTCGGCGCGTGTCCGACGAGGAATTCGACCGACTGGCCCGGTCGCGTGACGTTCGGGTCGCCTTGCTCGACATCGTCATCCTCGAACCCCTCGCGCACGCCGGCGCCGGCGCGGAGCGGGCGGAGCGGGTGGGACTCTCGTACGACTGCGTGAACCTGACGCGACCGACGGAATTCAGGGGCGAGGCGGCGTCGTGATCAATGCCGGTGCCGGCGTGCTGCACATGACGAGCGAATCGGGCTTCGACGAGTGAAGCGGGCGAAGTCAGAGGCGACAGTCCCAGGAGCGGCGCGTCTCGGGAGGGAGGTCGCCGTACTTCTTGCGGTACGCGCGGAGGAAGGCGCGGGTCGCGTCGTTGATGTAGCCGCCGCCGGTGATCTCGCCGAAGTCGGCGCGCCAGCGCTCGGCGATGAGGGCGAAGCGGCGATCGCGCTCGTCCTTGGCGACGACGGAGGCGGCGGCGACGGAGGCGTGGCGGCTCTCGCCGTTGTCGTAGGCGCGGAGCGCGGGGAACTCCTCGCGGAGCGAGCCGAAGATGCGGGCGCCGTCGGCGACGATGCGCTTGCACGGCGGCGCGGCGTTGATCATGGCGCGGGCGCGCTCGCGCTCGAGCACGTTGAGCTCGCCCTTGTCGACGCGGGCGTCGATCTCCTCGGCCTCGACGACCTCGAGCACGACGAAGGTCGCGCGGGCGCGGATCATCGAGGCGAGGGCGGCGCGGCGCTGGCGCGCGTCGGCGCCGGCGCCGAACTTCTTGGAGTCGGTGAGGCCGGCACGGGTGAGCGCGCGGGCGGCGCCCGGGTCGAGCGCGACCGCCGCCATCACCATGGGGCCGAGGATCGGGCCGCGGCCGGCCTCGTCGATGCCGAGGGTCAGCGCCGCGGGTGCGGGGGCGGCAAAGAACCCGAGCTGCGATCCGGCGGCGGGCGGCATCGACCCCGTCACACTACGGGGGCGGTCCGACGGCTGGCAACCGTCAGGGGGCGAATCGCGCGGCCAGCAGATCGAGCGCACGGCCGAGGCCTACATCGAGATCGAGGAGGGAGACCTCCACGGCGCGGGCGCGGCGAGCGAGCGAGGCGCCGACGTCGGCGAGCGCCGACGTGGTCGCGACCGCGAGCGGCGTCGAGACGAGGCTCTCGAGATCGGGCGCGGCGCGGAAGAGCGCGTGGTACGCCGACTCCGGCTCGAGGGCGAGGCGCGGCAGGTCGTTGCGGAAGAAGGCGTCGACCGCGCCGCCCGCGAGGTAGCCGGACACGTACGCGCGCGCGTGCGCGAGCGGGCGGAGGAGGGTGGCGGTGTCGAGGCGCATCGCGTCGATGCCGGCGACGCGCCGGGTCTCTGTGACCACCTGCGACTCGGCGGCGAGGAGCATCGCCTCGTAGCCGTCGTCGAGCATCGCGAGCAGGTAGTCGCGATCGGCGGGCGTCGCCGAGTGGGTGCCGAACGGGAGCTGGCGCGGGCGCACCAGCTCGATCACCTCGCGCGCGGCGCGGCGGTAGAGCGCGTCGACCGCGGCGCGCGCGAGG
>JAIOII010001633.1 GCA_019912685.1 Kofleriaceae bacterium | reverse complement strand
GGGCGCGGCAGACTCGTCGAACTGGCCGACGACCTCCATCGCGCCGCCGATCGAGATGCCGCCGTCCATGCCGACCGACTCGCGCGGCCGGCGCGCGAGGTTGCGGGGGTTGACGACGCCGCGGTGATAGAAGCGCGCGAGCGCGCGCTCGATCGCCTTGGGGCCGGCGAGGTAGGTGCGCACGTTCAGGTGCGTCTTGATGCGCAGCTCGTCGACGATCGTGAGGTTGGTCGGGTCGATCATCGCGACGTCGAGGAACTTCATCGGCTGCGCGAACGGGATGACGCCCTGCGCCTCCGCCTGATCCGCGGAGACGAGATCGAGCACCGCCTGCGGGATCTCCAGCGTGTCGAGGTCGACGAGCGGCACGGCGAGCTGCTTGGACAGCGCCTGCACGAGATCCTCCTCGCCGACCATGCGCATGTCGACGAGGACGCGGCCGAGCGGCCCGCCGTACCGGCGCTGCTCGATGAGCGCCGCGCGCAGGCCGGTCTCGTCGATGAGGCCGGCCTCGATCAAGATCTCTCCCAGTCGCTTGCGGGCCATTCCGGACGTCTCCGATCAGGGAGGGACCGTGGCGGTCCCGGTGGAGGCGAGCGTGCTCAGGAACTGCGTCGACTGCCGGCGCGCCTGCGCGACGTCGAACACGACGAAGTGTCCGTCGGAGTCCGTCGCCTCGTACTGGATGATCACGGCGGTCGTGCCGCCGAGGTTGCCGCTGACCGGCGCGGTGAGCTCGGCGCGGCCGAGGAGCGCGAGCCCCTCGATCGGCTCGATCGCGGGCCCGACGTGGTGGCCGCCGATCGACACCGCGAAGGCCTCGATCGTCGGCAAGGGCGTGTAGTGATCGACGAAGCCCATGGTCTGGAAGATCGGGCGCGGGGCGACGCCGGGCGGCGGCTCCCGCACGAGGAGCGGACCGTAGTTGACGGAGTCCGAGCGCTCGACCCACATCTGCAGGATCGCGAGCACCGGGTTCCACTGATCGAGCGGGCTGTCGATGATGACGCCCGAGACGAGCGCGGTGATGTCGACCGGCTCGGTCTTGTTGAGGAGCGCGTTGTAGAGCGTGCCGCCCGCGCCCGAGAGCACGGCGCCCTGCACCAGCGGCTCGTACGCGACGAACGGCGGCCCGGTGAGCCCGCCCTGCGAGTGGCCGAAGAAGTAGATGCGCGACGGGTCGAAGCGGATCACGCGGCCGTCCTCGCGCATCGCGATGGACTCGACGAGGCGGACCACCGAGAAGTCGTCGGCGGCGCCCTGGATCGGGTTGTTGCGCGCCGCGTACGGGTTCTGGAAGTTGAAGAAGTCGGTCTCCGGGTTGCCCATCGAGCGCGGCGGATGGAGCACCTGATCGATCGAGATGCCGGCGATGCCCTCCTCGGCGAGCGCCCTGGCGGTGCCGTCGTTGACGAACGAGTGGAAGCTGCCGCCGGTGCCGTGGGCGTAGATCGCGACCGGCCAGCCGCTCGCCGGCATGGCGCGGCCGGCGGGGATGGTGAACGAGACGCGCAGGGGCTCCATGCGCTGCACGACCGGCAG
The DNA here is from genome assembly GCA_019912685.1 of Kofleriaceae bacterium. Classification (GTDB taxonomy): domain Bacteria; phylum Myxococcota_A; class Polyangia; order Haliangiales; family Haliangiaceae; genus UBA2376. The sequence goes on along the minus strand of JAIOII010001633.1, from coordinate 1,062 downwards.
GCCGTCGGTGCCGAGCACGATGTCGCCGTCGCCGAGGATGTTGTAGGGCAGCGCGCCGGTCTGGAAGTTGGGCGCGTCGAACATGCCGTCGTACCAGGTGAACGGGTTCTCGCCGGCGTTGCGCGGGCGGACGTCGTAGGCGAGCGGCGGCGGCAGCGAGCGCACGCGCTCGCGCAGGAGGCCCATGATCGGCGTCACCGACTGCGTCGTGAACACGGCGGCCGACGCGACGTCGCCGCGCTCGTCGCCGCCGGGCTCGTCGAGCCACGCGAGGAGCGGCGCATAGACCTCGCGCGCGCGCACGAGCGCCGGCTCGGTCGGCGCGCCCGGGCCGTCGGGCGCCAGGATCGCCTCGAAGTCGGGGGACGGCGTCGCGTCGAGCCGGCGGGTGACGACGAGCGCGTAGGTCGTCGCCTGGCGCAGCGGGAAGCCGGGCGCCGGCAGCGCGCCGAGCCAGTTGGCGCCGATCGTCCAGCCCGCGTAGTCCTGGAAGCGGAAGACGAGCGGCGAGCGCTGGCCGTAGCCGGGCGAAGCGGGGTCGACGTCGACGAGGTAGACCGACGCGTACGACTGCACCGACTCCTGCGCGTCGACCGGCAGCCGGCCCGTGTCGATCGGGCCGGCGAAGCGCGTGAAGATCGCGCTGTTGGTGCCGAAGCCGTCGAGGGTCTCGCACGCGTCGATGTAGGTGTTGACGAGCGCGACCGGCCGCGGATAGCCGGTCATGTCGACCTTGCCGGCCGCGTCGCGGCGGAGGTCGTTGGGGAACGGGAGCTCGTAGAACTCCTGGGTCACGGCGTCGCGCGGGACCGTGAAGAGCGCGGGGACCGGCTCGCTCTGGCCGCACGCCGCGAGCACGGCGCAGCCGAGCAGGCCGGCGAACAGGCCGGAGGCGTACAGACGGCAGACGCCGGGCATGGCTCCCTTCAGAAGCTGAACGATACGCCGAGACAGGTCGCGCCGGCCACCGCGAACGCACCCGCTCCGCCCGCGAGCGCCCAGCCGAGGCGATCGTCGTCACGGGACAGGAGGTAGGCGCCCCCGGCCCCCGCGATCACCGCC
>JAIOII010001632.1 GCA_019912685.1 Kofleriaceae bacterium | reverse complement strand
AGCCAGCGCGCGAGGCCGGCGGCCGGATCGGGCGGCCGCGTGGCGGAGTCGAGCGCGGCGTCGGGTGACGCGACGTGCGCGTCGGGATCGTCGGGCGCGTCCGTCGCACCGCAGCCACCGGCGGCACCGCTGCTCGCCGCGACGAGCAACGCGGCGAGACGCGGCGCGGTGGTCAGCGGGAGGCGCATCACCGCCGCGACCCTATCACCGCGGCGACGAGCGGGTGGCCGATCTCAGTCGCCGCCGCCGAGGTCCCAGTACATCTCGGCGGTCACCGGATCGTCGGGGTTGTCGATGCAGCCCGGGCAGAACACCGCGCCCAGGTGATCGCCCGGCTTGGCGGCGAACAGGTGACCGCACGAGGCACAGATGTGGCCGGTGCGGCGCTCTCGATTTCGCGGCTGGGTGCCGGGACGCATGCGGAGTTGGCTGATCATCGCTCGCCTCCTCGTCGCGGTGCTCTTCTGTCCCAGGCTCCCTCCACCCGACGAGGTCGGCAACCAAAATCGGAAGGGCGGCGCAGGTAGGAGGCCGGTCCAGGCTAAGCGTCCGGGATCTCGTCGGCGCCGTCGCGCCGGAAGGGCGCATGCGCGGCCAGCTGGCGCATGCGGAGCTCGACTCCGTGGGCCTCGCGCGCGCAGAAGTCGGTGATGGCGGCGTGCAGGCCCGGGTGCCGGATCCAGTGCGCCGAGTACGTCGGCGACGGAAGGAAGCCGCGCAGGAGCTTGTGCTCGCCCTGCGCGCCCGCCTCGAAGAGCGGCGTCCCGCGCGCGATGCAGCGCTCGATCGCCGCGTAGTACGCGGTCTCGAAGTGCAGGAACTCGAGCGGGCGATCGCAGCCCCAGTAGCGGCCGTAGAGCGCGGCCGGCGTCTCGAAGAAGAGCGCGCCCGCGATCACGCGCCCGCCGGCGCTCACCTCGGTCACGAGCATCTCGTCGGGCATCGTCTCGGCGAGGCGGTGGAAGAAGCCGGGGCGCAGGTAGTCGTGGCCGCCGTGGTTGTCCGTCGTCGTGCGGTACCAGCGATCGAGCGCGTCGAGCTGCCCGCCCGAGAGCTCGCGGCCCGGGACCCACGCGAGGCCGGCGATCGCCGCGTGCACGCGCGCGCGCTCCTTCCTGAGCTGCTTGCGCTTGCGCGACGCCATCGCGCCGAGGAAGTCGTCCCACGACGACCACCCCTGGTTGTGCCAGTGGAACTGGAAGCTCGCGCGCGGGAAGAAGCCGTTCGTCGCCAGGCGCCGCTGCTCGTCCTCGGTGCAGAAGAGCCAGTGGATCGACGAGCACTCGGCCTGATCGGCGAGCGAGCGCACGCCCGCGCACAGGGCCGCGGTCACGACGTCGGCGTTCGCGTCCGGCGCGAGCAGGACGCGGCGGCCCGTCGCCGGCGTGATCGGCGCGGCGATGACGAGCTTCGGGTAGTACTCGAGGCCGGCGCGCTCGGCCGCGCTCGCCCAGCTCCAGTCGAAGATGTACTCGCCGTACGAGTGCACCTTGATGAAGGCGGCCACCGCGCCGACCAGGCGGCCGCGGTCCTCGGCGAGCAGGTACACCGGCGTCCAGCCGGCGCGGGCGCCGACCGAGCCGGAGTCCTCGAGCGCGCGGAGGAAGCCGTGGCGCAGGAAGGGCGACGGCCCGTGGTCGAGCGCATCCCAGGCGGCGGCCTCGATTTTCCCGATCTTTTCGACGGCCCGGATGACCAGGCGCGGGGTCGTGCTAGAAGCTGTGTCCATGAGCCTCGCGCCTGAGCTTCGTCAGAAGATCGAGTCGATCATCGCATCGGACCCGGTGGTCCTGTTCATGAAGGGGAGCCGTTCGTTCCCGCAGTGTGGGTTCTCGGCGGCGGTGGTGCAGATCCTCGACACCATGGTCCCCAACTACACGACCGTCAACGTGCTGGCCGACGCGGCGGTGCGCGACGGCATCAAGGCGTTCTCGGACTGGCCGACGATCCCGCAGCTCTACGTGCGCGGCGAGTTCGTGGGCGGCGCCGACATCGTCCGCCAGATGTACGCCGCGGGCGAGCTGGCGAAGAAGCTCGGCGACCTGGCGCTGACGCCCGAGGCGCCCCAGGTCACGGTCACGCCGCGCGCCGCCGAGCAGATCAAGGCCGCGCTCGCCGACTCCGAGCCCGGCAGCGTCATCCACCTCGCGATCGACGGCCGCTACGAGCACGGGCTCGACGTCGGCCCGCGCGAGCCGAGCTCGTTCACGATCGAGTCGAACGGCGTCACGCTCCAGATCGACGCGACCAGCGCGCGCCGCGCCGCCGGCGTGGTGATCGACTTCGTCGACGGCCCGCAGGGCGCCGGCTTCAAGATCGAGAACCCGAACCGCCCGCCCACCGTGAAGAGCATCGGACCCAGGGAGCTGAAGGCGCTCCTCGACGCCGGCACGGTGAAGCACCTCTACGACGTGCGCACGCCCGGCGAGCGCGAGAAGGCGGCGATCGCCGGGGCCAGGCTGCTCGACGACACCGCCGCCCGCGAGATCGAGCAGCTCGACAAGAGCACGCCGATCGCCTTCTTCTGCCACCACGGTCCGCGCAGCAACAACGCCGCCGAGCACTTCCTCCAGAAGGGCTGGAAGCAGGTCTACAACCTGGACGGCGGGATCGATGCGTGGAGCCTGCAGGTCGACCCGAAAGTCCCACGGTACTGAGCCCTTCGACTCGGTCTCGCTTCGCGAGACCTCGCTCAGGGCGAGCGGGGCTGCCGGCTGCCAACCGGGGTCGACAACGCCGCTGTGATCCGGCCAGCATCGGCCAGGGCCGGCGCCACGCTTCCGCGTGCGACTGATCTAATGTCGCATCATGCGGCTGTCCCGCCTCTCCGCGCTGTTCGTCGCCCTCGTTGCCACTCCCGCCGTCGCCCTCGGCGCGCCGGGAGACGGCATCGGACAGCCGCCACCCGACACCGGCGCCGTCGCGCCGGTGATCGGCGGCAGCGCCGTCCCCGAGGGCAAGTGGCGCGACGCCGCCGCCGTCCTGTTCGGCGGCCAGCAGGGCTGCACCGGCGTGCTCGTCGCGCCGGCGGTCGTCATGACCGCGGCGCACTGCATCGACGGGTCGCTGAACGCGGTCCTCATCGGCACCAACAGCCTCGCCAGGCCGAGCGCCGGCGAGACCATCTCGGTCAGCCGCCGCATCACGTACCCCGGCAGCAAGTACGACATCGCCATCGTCATCCTGGCGCAGCCGTCGACCGTCGCGCCGCGGCTCCTCGCCACCGGCTGGGCGCAGAGCGAGATCGTCAACGGCGGGCGCGTGCAGCTCGTCGGTTACGGCGCGATCGATCGCAACGCGCGCACGTACGTCGACGAGATGCAGGAGGCCGAGAGCACGATCACCGACGCCGGCTGCACGCAGCACTCGGGCTGCGACTCGACGGCGCGACCCAACGGCGAGATCGGCGCCGGCGGCTCGGGCATCGACACGTGCCCCGGCGACTCGGGCGGGCCGATGTACCTGCTCACGTCGTACGGCGAGTTCCTCACCGGCATCACGTCGCGCGGCTACAACTCGAACCAGTACGACTGCTCCGAGGGCGGCATCTACACGCGCCCCGACAAGGCGGAGATCGTCGCGTGGGTCGAGCAGCAGGCGTCGGTCTACCTGCCCGACGGGCGCGGCCCGATCGCCGAGAAGCTGTTCGTCGAGACCGGCAGCGAGCGCTCGCTCACCGTCGACGCGAACGACCCGCTGCCCGGCCGCTCGTACACGTGGGAGATCGTGACGCCGCCCGCGCACGGCACCGCGGTGATCGACGCGAGCGGCAAGCTCACGGTCACGGCGGCCGCCGACTACCTCGGCCCCGACGCCGTCATCGTGCGCGCGATCGACGCGACCGACCCGGCGCGCTCGGCGCGCGGCCGCATCGAGATCGAGGTCGTCGAGGAGCTGCCCGAGGGCACCGACGACGGCGGCTGCTGCCGGGCGTCCGACCCGGACGGCCGCCTCGCGCCCGTGCTTCTCGTGCTCGGCGCGCTCTTGCTGCGCCGGCGCCGTCGTATGCTTTCCACATGACCTGGCTGCGCTGTAGCGCGTGCAAGCGGGACATCGGGTTCGGCGCGACGCACTGGGTGTGCAGCGTGTCGACGTGCAATCGCTCGAACACCAACTACAAGTTCTGCAGCGTCGCGTGCTGGGACAGCCACGTCGCGACGCTCCGCCACCGGGACGCGTGGGCGGTCGAGGCGCGCGCGCCGTCGAAGGACCAGTGGGCGCGCGAGCAAGCGGAGGAGGCCGCGCCCAGGCCGCAGCCCGCGGTGCCGGCGGCGC
>JAIOII010001631.1 GCA_019912685.1 Kofleriaceae bacterium | reverse complement strand
CGCCTTGACGGCGCCGGCGCCGCCGCCGGCGGGCAGGCGCTCCATCGCGAGCTTCTGCGCCGACGGGTTCTTCGAGCGGGCGAGCGCGGCGAATGGCTTGGCGAGCTTCTCCGGGATGCGCGCGCCGCGCAGCGTGTCGATCGCCGCCTGCGCGATGCCGAGGTCGTCGCCGTCGGCGTACTCGATGAGCGCCTCGATCGCGGCCTCGGTGCCCTTCGCCTCGCTCGCCGCGACGATGCGGCGGAGCGCGGCGATGGCGGCGAAGCGCACGGGGCGCGGCCGCTCCTCGTTCGACTCCTTCACCAGCAAGCTCTGCGAGCTCGGGCGGGCCAGGTAGCCCAGGAGCCGCAGCAACCCGGTGTGCTCGGCGAGCGCGGGCGCGACGCTGGGATCTCGCGTCGGATCGAAGTGCCCATTGGCTCCGTTCGTCTCCGCCTTACCCTCACCCTTACCCTTACCCTTACCCTTCTTGTCCTGCTCCTTCTCCGCCTTCGCCCGCTCCTTCTCGACGCGCTTGATCTCCTCCGCCAGGCGCTTGCCGCTGTCGCCGACGCGCCCCGAGGCGACCTTGTACACGAGCTCGGCGAGCTTCTCGTCGCCACCATCGAGCTCGTGACGGATGAGCTGGAGCACCTGCTCGCCGAGCTCGGCGTCGCCGAGCTGGTCGAGGATCGCCTCGATCGCGGGCGTCGTGCCGCGGCGGAGCAGGAGCTGCGCGATCGCGCGCCGCGCAGGTGCTCGCCACGCAAGGCTCGGCCGCCGAGGGCTCGCTGCGCAAGGAGCTCGGTCACGGGCCGGTCGGCGCGCTCGGCGAGCGCCTCGTCGTCGCGCTTGAGGATCGCGACGAGGTGCGCGGCGATGCCGGTCGCGCCCTGCGCGACGAGCCCTTCCAGCGCGATGCGGCGCACCACCGCGTCGGCGTCGTCGAGACGGGCGACCAGGCCCTTCTGTACCGTCGCATCGCCCTCGCCGACCGCGGCAAGGACGGTGGCCGCGGCGGCCCGCAGATCGACGCGATCGTGCTCGAGCAGCCCGATCACCTGCGTTGCCAGGTTCTTACCCATGGCCGGGATAATGCACGTTTTGCCGGGTAGATCGCCCGGGCCCCCGACGTATTCTCTTTTGCGATGAGCGAGCCCATGGACGCCGGAAACTTCACCGTGGCCCCGAGCGACGAGCTCGAGCCCTGGGCGCGAGAGGCCCTCGAGCAGCAGGAGCAGGCGCCCGAGGTGATGGCCGAGCAGGCGCAGCAGGACCCGGCCGCCAGCGACGTCGTCCTGTTCCAGGTGCCCGCGCTCGCCGCCGGCGACGCCCAGGGCCTGGCCGACCTCATCGTCCAGCACCCGGACCTGTACGAGCAGATCCTCGAGGCCGCGGCGAACTTCGTGGGCAACGAGACCCTCACGCGGGCGCTCGACATCGTGCACGGGAGCCCGGCACATACGGCCGCGATGGCGGAGGCGGCGCCCGAGCCCGCGGAGGAGGCCACGCCAGCGGCGGTGGTGGAGGAGCAGGCCGCGGAGCTGGCGCCGCCGCAGGACACGGAGCAGCAACCGGAGCCGCCGAAGGCGCAGGAGGTCGAGCCGGGCTGGGTCGTGCGCGCGCGCGCCTTCAACGCGAAGCACGAGGACGAGGTCAACCTGTTCAACATCGCGACCGGCTTCGCCGCGAACGACGCGAGCGGCCGACCGGATCCGGCGGCGATCGCGCGCTGGCAGGCCGACAACGACCTCGAGCCCGACGGCCGCATCGGCCAGGCGACGGCCGATCGCGCGTGGGCGCTCATGCCCGTCGAGGCGCCGAAGGAGCAGTACACGCTGCCCGACGACATCCCACCTCCGCAATAGCTGCAATCTGCCCGTGCCCGTGCCCGTGCCCGTGCCCGATCTCTCCTCTCCTACCCGATCCGTCCCATCTCGCGGTACTCGAGGGTCGCGGCGAGCTCGAGGTCGGCCATCGTCACGATCGTGCCCTCGCCGCGTGCCATCGCGCGGGCCGCGGCGCGCACGGCGGCCTTCTTGATGTAGCCGCCGGCCATCTCCCAGCGCTGCGCGAGCCGGTCCCAGTCGATGTCGGACGCGAGCGGCGTCTCTTTCGGGAACATGCTCTTCCAGAGCTGCGCGCGCACGTCGGGCTCCGGCATCTCGAACTGCACGGTGAAGCGCACGCGCCGCTTGAACGCCTCGTCGATGCCCTGCTCGAGGTTGGTCGCGAGCAGCGTGACGCCGTCGTAGCTCTCCATGCGCTGGAGCAGGTAGTTGACCTCGAGGTTGGCGTAGCGATCGTTCGAGCTCTTCACCTCGGTGCGCTTGGCGAACAGCGCGTCGGCCTCGTCGAAGAACAGCACGGCGTGCGAGCGCTCGGCCTCGTCGAAGACGCGGGCGAGGTTCTTCTCGGTCTCGCCGATGTACTTGTTGACGACCTGCGAGAGCTCGATCACGTAGAGGTCGTAGCCGAGGTCGCGCGCGACGAGCTGCGCGACCATCGTCTTGCCGGTGCCGGGCGGGCCGGCGAGGATGGCGGAGACGCCGCGGCCGTACGGCAGCTTCTTGTCGAAGCCCCACTCCTCGAGCAGGCGGGCGCGGTGGCGCGCGAAGCCGAGGAGCTCGTGGATGATGTCGAGCGTGTCCTCGGGCAGGACGAGGTCGCTCCACGCGAAGCCGGGCGCGACCCGGCGCGCGACGGTGCCGAGGCGGTGCTGGAGCATGAGGCGCGCGCTCTCGGTGAGCCCGGGCATGTCGACGTGCGGCGACGACGGATCGCGCAGGTGGGCCTGCGCGCGCACGCGGGCGGCGGCGCGGTGGATCGCCTCGCCGCCGAGGGCGAAGCGGGCGGCGACGTCGGCGAT
>JAIOII010001630.1 GCA_019912685.1 Kofleriaceae bacterium | reverse complement strand
GCCGAGCTCCTCGCGCGCCACCCCAGGCTGTCGATCGACGTCTCCTTCACGGCGCGCGGCGCCGAGCTCGTCGGCACCCAGGTCGACGTCGCGATCGTCGTCGGTCCGCTCGACGACTCGGCGCTCATCGTCAAGCGGCTCGGCACCACCGTGCACCGCCTGTTCGCGTCGCAGGCGTACGTCGATCGCCGCGGCAAGCCGCGCGTCGTCGCCGACCTCGCGCGCCACGCGTGCGTGCTCTACCGCGGCCAGCGCGCGTGGGAGCTCCACGGGCCCAGGGGCAAGGAGAAGGTCGAGATCTCGGGCGCCATCTCGGGCGATCACCTCTCGTTCGTCCACGAGGCGGTCTCGCTCGGCCACGGCATCGGGCTCCTGCCCGCGTTCCTCGCCCACCGCGACCCGCCCCTCGTCCCGGTCCTGCCGTCGTTCGCCGCCTCCGGCGGCCTGCACTCGCTCGTGCACCCGTCCCGTCACCTGCCGAACCGCGTCCGGCTGGTGCGCGACTTCCTCACCGAGCGGCTCGCGCTCGCCTGCACCGCAGGCGGCGCGTGTGCGTGAGCGCGCGGCTCAGCTCTCGACGAACGCCTTCAGGCGCTTCGAGCGGCTCGGGTGGCGCAGCTTGCGGAGGGCCTTGGCCTCGATCTGGCGGATGCGCTCGCGCGTGACCTCGAAGTCCTGGCCGACCTCCTCGAGGGTGTGGTCGCTCTTCTCGCCGATGCCGAAGCGCATGCGGAGGACCTTCTCCTCGCGCGGCGTGAGCGTGGCGAGCACCTTGCGCGTCTGATCGGCGAGGTTCACCGAGATCACGCTCTCGCTGGGCGAGGTGATGCTCTTGTCCTCGATGAAGTCGCCGAGGTGCGAGTCCTCCTCCTCACCGATCGGCGTCTCGAGCGAGATCGGCTCCTTGGCGATCTTCAGGACCTTGCGCACCTTGTCGAGCGGCAGCTCCATGCGCTCGGCGATCTCCTCGGGCGTCGGCTCGCGGCCGAGCTCCTGGACGAGGTACCGGCTCGTGCGCACGAGCTTGTTGATCGTCTCGATCATGTGCACCGGGATGCGGATGGTGCGGGCCTGATCGGCGATGGCGCGGGTGATCGCCTGGCGGATCCACCAGGTCGCGTACGTCGAGAACTTGTAGCCGCGCTTGTACTCGAACTTGTCGACGGCCTTCATGAGGCCGATGTTCCCTTCCTGGATGAGGTCTAGGAACTGGAGGCCGCGGTTCGTGTACTTCTTCGCGATCGACACGACCAGGCGCAGGTTGGCCTCGACGAGCTCGCTCTTGGCGCGCTCGGCCATGCGCTCGCCTTCCGACATGTCGCGGTAGGTCGAGCGCAGCTCGGCGGCGTTGGTCTTGGCCTCGTCCTCGAGCGTCGCGATCTTGCGGCCGCCGTTCTTGATCTGCTCCTCCATCTCCTCGAAGTCGGTGATGGTGAGCATCGTCTTCTTGCCGACGGCGCGGGCCTTGGCCGGCGACGCCTTCATCTCGCGCAGCGTCTTGCGCAGCTCCGTCGCCGTCAGGCCGACGCGGCGCTCGCACTCGCGGATCTCGGCCTCGGCCTTGTCGAGCTTGAGGATCAGGTTCTTCAGCTGGGCGACGATGCGATCGACCGTGGGCTTGGACAGACGCAGGTCCGAGAGGTCCTCGAACATCTGGTCGCGGTTCTCCTTCAGCCCCTCGCGGATCTTCTTCTTCTTGCTCTCGGTCGCCCCGCGCTCGTTCATCTTCTCGATGAGCTTCTCGTTGTCGCGCTGGAGCTTGCGGATCTTGTCGATCACCTTGCACACGCGCTCGGTGTGCCACTTCTCGTCGAACTCGGCCTCGTCCTCGTCGATGTCCTTGACGACGTCCTTCACGCGGGCCTTGCCCTTGCGCAGGCGCTCGCCGGTCTCGAGCAGCTCCTCGACGGCGACCGACGAGTTGAGCACGGCCTGGAGCATCTTGCGCTCGCCGTCCTCGATGCGCTTGGCGATCTCGACCTCGCCCTCGCGGGTGAGTAGCGACACCGAGCCCATCTTGCGCAGGTACATGCGCACCGGGTCCGACGTACGGCTGTACGCGTACTCCTCGTCCTCGGTGGTCTGCGCCTCCTCGCCGTCGGCGTCCTCCTTCTCCTTCGAGAGATCGACCGCGCCCTTGGCGCCGTCGAGATCGCCGGCGGCCTGCCGCTGGCCGCCGCCGTCGACGATCGCGATGCCGTGCTCGCCGAGCGACGACAGCCAGCCGTCGATCTGCTCGGTCGACACGACGTCGTCCGGCATGTGGTCGTTGATCTCGTCGTAGGTGAGGAAGCCCTTGGCCTTGCCCATCTCGATGAGCTTCGTGCGCTGGCGGTCGTTCTCGGGCGCGGCGCCGTTCTTCTTTCCGATCCCGGCGCGCCGGGTCTCCGCCTCGAGCGCGGCGGCGTCGGCCTCGACCTTGGCCGAGCGGCGCGGCAGCGCGTCCATGTCGTCGTCGTCGTCGTCGTCGCGCTCGACGAAGTTGCCGGCCGGGCCCTCGTCCTCGTCGTCGAAGTTCGACGGCTGGCGGCGCGGCGCCGGCGCCGGCTTGCGCAGCGGCTTGGCCGGCCTGGCGTTCACCTCGACCTTCTCGCTCTCCCCCCGGTCGGCCTTGTCAGCCTTCTCCGCCTTTGCGTCCTTGGCCTTCTCGGCCTTCTTGGGCTTCGCATCTGTTTTCGCCTCCGCCTTGGCGGAGGTCTTCGACGACGCGCCCGGAGACGCCTTCTTGGAGGGTGCGGCTTTGGCCATTGTTCCTATCGACCTGTCTTGTGATGTTCGTCGAGCTGAGTCATCAGCAGGCGCACTTGATGGAGATCACCGCGGCGCTGCGCGTCGGCCAGCAACTTGCGGAGCTCCATGGCTCGTCGCGAATGCTGAGCGGTCCGGAGACCGTCGATCATGCTCAGTAGCTGGCGCTGCGGGTCAGAGGCGGATGCGTACCGTCCTTCGAGGAAGGTCTTGGTCGACGATGCGGGCAGCTGCGAGGGGGCGAGGTCCAACAGGGACCCGCCACGCAGCGCGGCGGAATACATGTCGCGAAGGCGCGCGTCCGTCAAGAGCGAAAAAACCCCGTTTGCGTCAGCAGTTGCAAGTAGGGAAGGGTGGTCGGCGAGGAGCGCGAGCAGGTCCACTTCGTCCTTCGGTGGAGGGCCCTGCGGAACCGGTGCGGAGCTGGGGCTCTGGCCCGTGCCCGGGGCCGTGCCGGTCTCCCTGCCGGGTCCGGAGCGGAACGAGCCTCCGCCCCCCGAGGAACGAGAAATCGCGTTCCGGACCACCCCCTGGTCCAGATCGAGTGCCATCGCCAAAGTGCCGGCGATTACATCACGTTTCAGTGGTTCGGCAACCTTTCCGGCCAGCTTTGCCACGTGGTCGAGGATCTGGGCGCGGGCGTTCACCGCCCCCTTGGCGGCGTCGATGAGGGCGTACGTGTACGCCTCCAGCCCGTCGCGGGCGTTCTTGATCATCTCCTCGACGTCGACCCGCCCGCTCTTGAGCAGGGTGTCGGGGTCCTGGCCGTCGAGCGCCGCGTCGTCGCCCCGGGATCGCCAGGCGACCTTGACCGGGACATCGGCCGCCAGGCACAGCTCGAGCGCCGCCTTGGTCGCCACGCGCCCGGCGCGGTCGCCGTCGTAGAAGAGCACGACCTCGGCCGCCATGCGGCGCAGGAGCTCGACCTGCTCCGCCGTGAGCGCGGTGCCGAGCGGCGCGATCGTCTCGCCGAACCCGGCCTGGTGCATCGAGATGACGTCGAAGTTGCCCTCGACCAGCACCGCCCGCTTCTTCATCCCCATCGCCTCGCGTGCCTGCTGCAGCCCGAAGAGGAGCCGCGACTTCTTGTAGACCGGGCTCTCGGGCGAGTTGATGTACTTGGCGCCCGTCGACCCGGCGTCCTGGCCGGGCGGCGGCTGGGCGACGAGGCGCGCCGAGAAGCCGGCGACCTCGCCGCCGGGCATCACGACGGGGCACACGAGCCGGTCGCGGAAGCGATCGTAGAAGCCGCCGCGCTGCGGCTGGCGCGCGACGAGCCCGAGCTTCACGGCGAGCTCCATGTCGACGCGCTTCGCCTTGAGGAAGTCGGCGAGCGCGTGCCAGTCGGCGGGCGCGTAGCCGAGCTGGAAGCGGTCGCGCATCGCGTCGTTCGTGCCGCGCTTGGCGAGGTACTCGCGGCCGGGGGCGCCCGCCGGTCCGGCGAGCGTGTCGCGGAAGAACTGCGTCGCGAGCTTGTTGATCTCGAGGAGCTGCGTGCGCTCGCTGCGCGCGCGCATCGCCTCGGGCGACGCCTGCGTCTCGGGGATCGTGACGCCGCACTGGGCGGCGAGGGCCTCCGCGGTCTCGTGGAAGCTCTTGCCCTGGTACTCCATCACGAAGGTGAAGACGTCACCCTTCTTCTGGCACCCGAAGCAGTAGAAGAAGCCCTTGTCGGGAGAGACGTTGAACGACGGCGTCTTCTCGCCGTGGAACGGGCACAGCCCCTTCCAGTTGCGGCCCGCCCGCTTGAGCTGCATGTGCTGCCCGATGACGGCGACGATGTCCGAGCGCGCCCGGATCTCCGCGATCACCTCGTCGGGAATGAGCCCCATACCAGCCGGGGACTATGGACCGAATCAGGGGATCGTGCAGCCCTCGAGCACCCACTGCGTCGCGCCCGCCGGCTTGCCCTGGCGGACGGGCCCGGAGCCGGGGCCGCTGCCGACGAAGGCGTCGCGGACGGTCAGGGTTCCCGTCGCCTCCGCGGTGGTGCCGAGCGCCGCGTCGGGGAACGTCGCGCCGAGACACCGGACCGACATCGCGTCCTCGACGCGCAGCATGTCGCCGACCTTCTCGCGCTCGACGACGCCGCGGACGCGCACCCGTGTCCCCTTGGCGGCGACGGCTTCCGCGACGGTCGTGACGAGCGGCACAGCGCCGGCCTGCCCGCCGGTGGTCGACGCCGAGCCCGGGCCCGTCGCCGTCGCCGTCGCCGTCGCCGATCCCGACTCCGCGCCGCCCTTGGGCTTGTCCGCCGTCATGCAACCTCCTCCGGGCACGAGCACGAGCACGAGCACGAGCGCGAGCCGGACGCCGGCGAGCGTCACGCTCAGGTCTCCTCGTCGTCGTCGTCGTCGTCGTCGGGCCGCGCGAGCTCGGGCGCGCGCACCCACGACGCGTCGTCGAGGATGAAGACGCTGCCCTGCATGCCGTGGCGCTGCGCCCCCGTCGGCCCTGGCGTCGGATCGGGCGCGAGCTTGCGCCGCCGCAGCATGCCCGTGACCTTGAGCGTCTGCTTGCGCAGCGCCGGATCCCACGCCTCGAGCCCCGCGATGTAGATCGGCGTGTTGTCGGCGAGCACGAGGACCGCGCCGCTGAACGCGTTGTCCGCCTCGCCGACGGCGGTGATCGTCTGGTCGAGCAGGTGGCCGGGGAACGAGTCGACGAGGCTCATGGTCGCTCCTGCGCGCTTACTGGCCAGCCCGCGAGCTCGAGCCCGACGTCGCGGTCGTGATGGCGGCGAGCGCCGGGTTGTAGTTCTCGGCCTTCGCCACCCCGAACACGAGGCGATCGAAGTCGCGGTAGCCGGCGGTGAACTTGGCCCGGGTGCTCTGCAACACGATCATCGGATCGTCGGGCTTCGAGTAGTCCATGTAGTGGTTCGCGTGCCAGAAGCACTGGCTCGCCTCGTCCCAGAAGCCGTAGTCGAAGTTGACGTAGCCCGACGCCACGCGGTTGCCGTCCTCGTCGACATCCCACTTCGACTGCGCGTGGTACTTGTAGTCGGTCATGTCGACCTCGCCGGTCTTCTTGTCCGGCTTGAACGCCTTCTTGTTCGGCTTCAGGCGATCGTTCCAGTCCTCGGACTGATTCGACCACAAGAGCTTGCCGAACATCACGTAGCGGGCCTTCGGCACCATGCCCCCGATGAACGGCACGCTCGCCATCCAGTCGAGCATCTTGTTCCGCGTCGTCATGTACTCGTGCGCGCGCTCGAAGTCGCCGTACACCTTCTCGGCGGAGTCGAGCGGGTTGGAGGGGACTCCGTTCAGGTTGTTGGCCGTGATGCCGATGCAGCCGTAGTCGATCGCCTCGCGTTCCTGCGGCTTGATCTTGCGCCCCTGCTCCTTCTCCCACATCTCGACGTACTGATCGACCGACCACCGGCGCTGCTCGCCCTTGGTCTCGCCGTGCACGGGCGCCGCCTGGTCCGCGGGCAGCTCCTTGTCGAGCGGGACGCCGAGCTTCTGCACCGCCTGCGTCTGCACCGCGCCGCCGCCGCCCGCCGGGCCGGCCATCGTGTCGAGGAGCGACTCGGCCGACTGGCCCTGGACGACCTTGTCGGCGACCGCGTCGGCGTGCTGCTCGTACGCGTCGCCGGCCTCGCCGACGCCGCCCTTCAGGTGCACGCCGGCCCGCTGCTGCACGACGTGCGCGGCTTCGTGCGCCGCGGTGTGCAGGTCGGGCGCCTGGCCGAACGCGACGTGATCTCCCTTCGCGTACGCCGTCGCGCCCATGGCGCGCGACGCGTCGGCGGCCGCGCCATCGGTGTGGGCCTGCACCGCGGACACGTCGTGATTACCGAAGGAGCGCACGATCTGATCCATGAACGGCAGCCGCTCGCCCGCGCCCGAGATCCCGTGGTCGGCGGCGCGATGGACGGCGTCGGGATCGGCGCCGGCGGCGCCGCCGTTGTGCTGGACGACGCCGTAGCGTTGCTCGGTGAGCGTGCGCTTTCCTGCCGCGCGCTGGACGGCACCCGACGTGCTGGGTTCGGGGGCGCGGTGATCGCGGTCGCTGTCGTAGTCGGCCATGGCACGCTCCTCGCTACGACATTGTACGTGCGGACCCGGCCTTGCCTTCCCGGCCGGTGCGGGAGCGGGAGCGCTCAGCCCGCGTCGATCATCGCCCAGAGCAAGGCCAGGCCGGTCAGCGCGATCCACAACCCCAGCACCATCTGGATGCCGCGCGTCGTGCCCGCGGCCATCACCGGGCCGTGGTCTTCCTGGCCGAGATCGTGGCGGTGTTTCTTGGGGGCGGCGTCGGCGCTCGTGCTCATGGTTGCGGCTGCTCCTGCGGCCTGGACCATATCAGGCCCACTGCTCGATGCGCCACCCGCGCCGCCGGGCGTGCCGCCAAAGCCGAACATCCGGGTTCACCGCGACCGCCCCGCCGACGCGCTCGAGCATGGGCAGGTCGTTGAAGCTGTCGGAGTAGAACGTGGAACGGGCCAGATCGATGCCGTGCTCCGCCGCGAAGCGCTCGGCGAGCGTCACCTTGTGCGGCCCGAAGCACATCGCCGCCAGCCGCCCCGTGAAGCGGCCTCCGTCGACCTCGAGCCGCGAGCACAGCGTGTGCTCGATGCCGAGGCCGCGCGCGACCGCGAGCGCCGCGTACTGCGTCGCGCCCGTCGCGAGGACGACGACGTCGCCGGCGGCGCGGTGCGCCGCGACGGCGTGGCGCGCGGCGGGCGTCACCATCGGCGCGACGTCGGCGGCGTACCAGACCTCGCACTTGGCGATCATCTCGCCCTCGTCCTCGCCCGCGAGCTCGGCGCAGAGCCGCGTCGCGAGCGCCTCCATGTCGAGCACGGCCGCCTTGTAGAGGAGGCTCCACCACACGGCGCGCGCCATGCCCGCGCTCGTCAGCTCGCCGCGCCGGCGCAGGAAGCGCATCCAGCTCATGCCGGTGTCCCGGCGCAGGACGGTGTGGTCCATGTCGAAGAACGCGGCGGTGCGCACTGATCCGGTCTTGTAGCAGGAGAGGAGAGCCGTAGAAGGGTAAGGGTAAGGGTAAGGCTCAGAGGTCCGAGCCTTACCCTTACCCTTCTACCGATCTGCCTCGGCTTCTGCGTGCTCGCATCTGCTACCGCAGGAACGTCAGATCCAGCAACCGGACCCAGATGTTCGACGCGGCGTGCACCGCCACCGACGGCGCGATCGAGCCGGTCGCCGAGCGCATCCAGCCGAACAGGAGCCCGGGGAAGAACGTCGCCAGCGCGCGCGGGTCGCCGTTCTTCGGCAGGTGCACGAGGGCGAACGCCGCCGCCGAGAGCACGAGGGCCAGGCCGACGCCGCCGCCGAGCCAGCGCCGCGCCGGCGGGAAGCGCTCCTCGAGCAGCCGGTGCAGGCAGCCGCGGAAGAAGAGCTCCTCGGGGAGCGAGACCACGACGATCTGCACGGCGCAGAACTCGACGAACGTCCAGCCGAGGTCGGGCGTCTCGTAGTTGATGCCGTCCCAGCCGGCGCACGTCCCGGGCGGCGCCAGGGCCCGGAGCGCCTTCGTCGCGCACACGATCTCGTAGAAGCCGAGGTACACGACGAGGAAGACCGGCAGGATGATCGCCAGCGCCACCGCGACGACGCGCAGGTTCCTGGCCACCGGCTCGGTCGTGAAGCCGTAGTCGAGGAGGTCCTCGTTGCGGCGCCACGCGACGAGCACCGGGCCGTAGAGAAAGACCACCGCGACGAGCGCCGAGCCGAGGTGACCGATCGCGGGCAGCGTGACGTCGATCCGGACCAGGGCGGCGACGAGCGCCGCCACCACCAGATACGTCCCGAGTGCCCAGCGACCCGGCACTACCAGACGAACGCGATCGAAGACTGCAGCGTGAACGAGCTGTCGGCCTCGGTCAGCTGGTGCTTGAGCGCGCCGCCGAAGCGCAGGTAGCCCATCTCGAGCGCGAAGCGCATCTGGCCGGCGAAGCTGGCGCGCACGGCGAGGTCGAACTCGGTGCCGAGGTACGTGTCGTCACCGCCGCCGTCCTTGCAGGCGCCGCCGATCGCGCATGCCGGGAACAGCGCGGTGCCGTTGGTCTGCGTCGTGTCGACCCACGCGGCGAGGATGCCGGCGATGACCTCGAGGCCGGCGACCGGCGTCGGCCGGAAGCGGGCCTTGGGCTGGATGTAGTTGGCGTTGATCACGCCGCCGTTGGAGAAGAAGCCGAGCGCGCCCTGCGGGTTCTCGTTCGAGTAGAACGGGATGCCGTACACGCGCGCGGTCAGCTCGCGCAGCGTCTCCTCGAACAGGATGAGGCCGACGTTGAAGTCGGGGTGGATGCCGCGCTGCTTGAACTCCTCGTCCTCGAGCACGTCGTCGCCCGACGCGTGGCCGAGCTCGAGCATCGCGTCCCACTTGGGCGTCATCCACGCGAAGCGCGCGACGCCCGCGTTGATGTTCGCCTTCTTCTTCTGGTTGCGCGACGGGAAGGGCACGCCGCCGAAGGTGGTGCCGCCGATCTGGTAGATCTCGCCCTCGGTGAACATGTTGCCGTAGCGGACGCGCCACCAGAAGTCGGCGATCCAGACCTTCGAGCCGGTGTCGCGGCAGTCGTGGGGCTGGCCCTCGAAGGTGCCGCAGATGTCGTCGGGGTTGGTGATCGCCGACGGCTGGGTCGAGCCTTCCTTGGCGGTGCGCAGGACGCCGTAGACGCCGAGCCGGATCTCGTCGAGGAACGACTTCTTGTCCCAGTCGGGCTGGTTCCAGACGACGAGGCCGACGTGCTCGTTCACGTCGTCGTTGCGGCCGCGCGAGATGAAGCCCTGCTGGCCGAACGGGCGGAACTTGCGCTCGAAGTTCTCGTACGGCAGGAGCGGCGACTCGCTGAGCTTGTCGAACGCGTAGCCGATGACGAGCGGGTGATCGACCTTGCCCAGCTTCTTCACCGTTCGATAGATCGTGATCGGCTTGGTGATGAAGAGGATGCGGTCGGCGGTCGAGCCGAAGTGGTTGTCGCCGAACTCGTCGTCGAAGAAGTTGTCGAGCACCTTGCGGCGCGGCTCGCCCTTGGGGGTCTCGGGATCGAACCAGCCGGTGCCGCCGCCGTTGGCGAGGAGGCCCATGCCCCAGTGGCTCGGCATGCGGCCGACGCGCATCACGCCGACGGGCACCGAGAACTGCACCCACGCGCGGCGGATCGTGACCGAGTCGCCGACCGGGCCGCCGAGGAAGCCCTGGTTCGAGCCGTCGGTGGCGAAGAGCGGCGCGGTCGAGAGGCCGTTGTTGTCACCCCAGAGGACGTCGTCGAGCGCGTCGATCTGGAGGTTGAGGCGCGCCACCTTGCCGTAGATGAGCGACGGCATCATGCGGAAGCGGCTCACGATGTAGCTCGTGCGCCGGATGTCCGGGATGACGAGCTGCTCGCCGTTGGGCGGGTACACGCTGATCCGGCGCGGCTGCGGCGCCAGGTTGGTCAGCGTCACCGTGCGCGTGCGGAAGTAGCCCTCGGTGGCCCAGCTCAGCTCGGTCAGGTCGGCGTGGGCCGGCGTGACGCCGATCGTGAGCAGGAGGAGTGCGGACCCGAGCAAGGTCCCGATCGAGGCAGTGATGCGGCGGATCATGGTTCCCCCAGGAAAGGCGCGGCCACGATAACAAGAAACAAAAAGGGCCGCGAATCCGCGGCCCTGAATAATGACGGAGACAGACCCCGTCAGATCAGTTGGAGCGCTTGGGCTCGAAGGAGCCGGTGATGACCGCGTTGGCCTCGACCGGCGACGCGAGCTCCGAGAGCAGCGTCATCTGGCCGCTGTCGAGCTCGGCCTGGTTGCGGAAGCCCCAGACCTGGACGTACGCGGTCGCGGTCTGCGGCGGCAGGTCGAGCACGACGAAGAGGCCGTCGTTGTTCATGACGGGCTCGACGTTGTGGCGGACCGGCAGGCTGGTCGAGCCGGCGGAGAAGTAGAAGGTCTTGGCGCCCTCGAGGTGATCGACCGAGCCCGAGACCGCGCTGACCGTCGCCACCGCGTTCGACACCTCGCGGTTCATGCAGTCGCGGAAGGCGCCGGCGAGCACGCCCTTGGTCGGGTCGCGCTCGACGCCGATGAAGGCGGGCAGCGCGAGGGCGGTCGCCTCGGACACGGCGGCCATGTCGCGCATCTGGGTCGCCATCGTCGGGTCGACGTACTGGTTGAGCAGGTACGTCTTCACGTAGCTCGTGGCCTCGAACTTGAAGCCGTAGCGGGTCTCCCCCGACGGGAGCATCGCGAGGTTCATCGTGTAGTCGCCGCGGTTGGCCGCCGTCGAGTCCGACGTCGTCGTGCCCGAGCTGCCGGTCAGGTTGATGCCGGGGAACGCCGTGACGGTCGCGCCGCCGACGCCGTTGCCGGTCTGGAAGTCCTCGATCGTGCCGCTGAGCGCGATCGCCTGCGTCGACGCCTGGTCGGGGCTCGGCGTGTTCAGGCAGCTCCAGTCGGCGTCGCCGATCTCGGTCCAGACACCGCCCGACTCCATGTTGGCCTTGGTGATCGCGGTGGGCACCGGGAACCCGGGGTTATCGAGCTGGTCGGCGGCATCGATCATGCCGCCATCGCCGTCATCGCCGCCGCAGGCGACGAAGGAGAGCGTGGTGACGGTGGCTGCGACAAACGTAGACAGGCGCATGCGGTCCTCCCTGGACGAAGCGAATCGAGCCGGCGTTGTACCGGAAAGTCCCGGCAGTCTGCAATAACTGCCCGTGGACACGATGTGATCCGCATCGGATCGCGCCGACAATCGCGACGTTCCGGGTCGACGGCGTTGCATTTTTCGACGCACTGCGCCACGGACTTGCGAAGAGGCGTGTCCGGCGAGTATGACGTCGACATGCCCCGCGACATCCGCCAGATCCGCGAGCTCCTCGGGGAGCACGCACCGCTCCTCGATCACGCGTCGAAGACGATCTCGAAGGAGAAGCTGATCCTTCCCGGTCCGCGCTACATCGACGACGTCTTCACGCACACCGATCGCACGCCGCGCGTGCTCGGCGCGATGCAGAAGATGTTCGACACCGGTCGCCTCGCCGGCACGGGTTACGTCTCGATCCTCCCCGTCGATCAGGGCATCGAGCACTCGGCGGGCGCGTCGTTCGCGCCGAACCCCGAGATGTTCGACCCCGAGAACATCGTCAAGCTCGCCGTCGAGGGCGGCTGCAGCGCCGTCGCCTCGACGTACGGCGTGCTCGGCTCGGTGGCGCGACGCTGGGCTCACCGGATCCCGTTCATCGTCAAGATCAACCACAACGAGTTCCTGTCGTACCCGAACACGTACGACCAGACGCTGTTCGGCACCGTGCGCCAGTGCTTCGACATGGGCGCGCTCGGCGTCGGCGCGACGATCTACTGGGGCTCGGCGGAGTCGCGGCGCCAGCTCGCCGAGATCGCCGAGGCGTTCGCGGAGGCGCACTCGCTCGGCATGTTCACGGTGCTCTGGTGCTACGTCCGCAACTCGGCGTTCAAGACCGAGCGCGGCGATCACAACCTCGCGGCCGACCTGTCGAGCCAGGCCAACCACCTCGGCGTGACGATCCAGGCCGACATCATCAAGCAGAAGCTCCCCGAGGGGAACGGCGGGTACAACGACCCGGCGCTCAAGGGCTGGGGCAAGACCCACAAGAAGGTCTACAGCGAGCTCACGAGCGACAACCCGATCGACCTCGCGCGGTACCAGGTGGCCAACTGCTACATGGGCCGCATCGGCCTCATCAACTCGGGCGGCGCTTCGGGCGAGAACGACCTGCGCGACGCCGTGGTGACCGCCGTGATCAACAAGCGCGCGGGCGGCATGGGCCTCATCAGCGGCCGCAAGGCGTTCCAGCGCCCGATGAAGGAGGGCGTCGATCTGCTCAACGCGATCCAGGACGTCTATCTCTGCAAAGACGTCACGATCGCCTGAATCGCGCGGACCGCGGCGTGAGGTAGCGGTGGGGTAACGACGGGCAAGCTCCCGGACCGCTAGCTCTTCGCTAGCTGACGATGTGACGCGCGCCCTGGTACGATTTCGTTTCCGTGGCGCGCCTGGGCGAGCTCCTGGTTCAATTGCAGCTCATCACGGATGCGCAGCTGCACGAGGGCTTGCAGACGCAGGTGCTCTACGGCGGGCGCGTCGGCACCAACCTCGTCGAGCTCGGCTACCTGACGCTCGATCAGCTGGCCAAGGCGCTGGCGCGGCGCCACCGGGTCCCGGCCGCGCTCGGGAACCACTTCGATCGCTGCGACCCGGCGCTCCAGGCGCGGGTGCCGGCGCACATCGCCGGCAAGTGGCGGGCGGTGCCGATCGGCAAGCTCGCCCAGGACCAGAGCCGCATCGCGGTCGCGGTGCGCGATCCGCTGCCGGAGCACGGGCGCGGCGAGCTCGCGTTCCAGCTCGACGTCGACCCCGAGCACCTCGTGTTCGCCATCGCGCCCGAGCTGCGCATCCACTACCACCTCGAGCTCGCGTACGGGATCCCGCGCGCCAACCGCTTCATGCGCGTGCCCGGCGCGCGGGTGCCGACCGAGGTGCCGGTCGTGCCCGAGAGCGTCGAGGACACGAACCTCGAGGGCTGGCAGTTCAAGGCGGGCAAGGAAGGCAAGCCGGGCACGCTCGTGCGTCCGTCGGCGCCGCTCCTCGTCGACACCGAGCGGGTCCCGGCGCTCGATCGCGAGCCGCCGCCCATGCCCTCCTTGCCGGGGCGCCCGTCAAGAGACGGGCACCCCGGCCTCATCGAAACCGGGGCGAGCGGGCCGCAGGTCGCGGAGAGCGCGCGCGTCGACGAGATCGAGCTCGGCGTCGGCAGCGATCCCGCGCTCAAGCTCGACAGCCAGGTCGGGCTCAAGCCGCCGGGGTCGGCGGACGTCCCGTCCGAGCGC
Organism: Kofleriaceae bacterium; assembly: GCA_019912685.1. Classification (GTDB taxonomy): domain Bacteria; phylum Myxococcota_A; class Polyangia; order Haliangiales; family Haliangiaceae; genus UBA2376. The sequence goes on along the minus strand of JAIOII010001630.1, from coordinate 653 downwards.
CGGCACTTCGTGCCCACGCTCGGCGACACGCCGACGCAGGCGGCGCTCGCGCGCATCGCGGTGCGCCAGGTGGCGAGCGAGTCGGCGATCCGGCCGATCATGGAGTTCCCGCCGGTCCGGCCGAACAGCGTCGACGAGCTGGCGCGCGCGGTGCGGCGCGCCGAGACGCGCGATCGCGTCGGTGAGCTGATCATCGACGCGCTGGCCGAGCTGCCGGGCGCGCCGCTCGACGCGGCGGCGATCTTCGTGGTGCGCCAGCCGCTCGCGATCGGCTGGAAGGGCTTCTGCGAGGACGGGCGCACCGTCATCGAGTCGCTCGCCGTGCCGCTCGATCAGCCGGGCATCCTGACCCGGTCCTACTCCGAGAAGGAGACGCTCCTGGTCGAGCCGCGCACGCCGACGATGATCGACGAGCGCATGTGGACGCTGCTCGGTGGGCTGACGCCGCGCTACGTGCTCGTCGCGCCGATCTGCGTCGGCGACCACGTCGTGTGCCTGCTCTACGCGCAGTCGTCGTCGGGCCTCGGCCAGGCCGAGGCGCTCGCCGTCACGCTCGCCGAGGCGGCGTCCGTCGCCTTCGGCCGATTGCTGCGAGCAGCGCAGCGCTGAGCAGCCACACCGTGGTCGGCTCGTCGCGCGAGCTGCTGCAGCAG
>JAIOII010001629.1 GCA_019912685.1 Kofleriaceae bacterium | reverse complement strand
ATCACGCGCGAGCTCCTCGATGAGCGCGGCCATCGAGGGCCAGCGCGCCGCCGGATCGACGGACAGCCCGCGGCGCAGGAGCGGCTCGAGCCAGCCCGGGACGTCGGTGCTCTCCGGCAGCGGTCGCATCGGCCGATCGCGGAACGACGCGCCCGGCGCCAGCGGCGGGAAGGGCCGCTCGCCGTAGAGCGCCTCCCACAAGGCGACGCAGAACGAGAACTGATCGGCGCGGGCGTCGACGGCCTCGCCTTCGTACTGCTCGGGGGGCATGTACGCCGGGGTTCCGACCCGCATGCCGCTGAAGGTGAAGGCGTCGCTGGCGCCGGACGCGTCGGGCTCGACGCCGGGCGACGGCGAGCTCGACGACTCGCGCTGGCCGTGGCTCATGCTGACCACGCCGAAGTCGGCGACGCGCACACGGCCGTCGCTGCCGATCAGCACGTTGTCGGGCTTGAAGTCGCGGTGGACGAGGCCTGCCTCGTGGGCCGCAGCGAGGCCTCGCCCGGCGGCGACGAAGTGGGCGATCACCTCGGGCCACGGCCGGCGCTGCGCCCTCATCCACGCCTTGAGCGTCGTGCCCTCGACCAGCTCGAGCGCCAGGTACACGTCGTCGTCGAGCTCGCCGACCTCGAGCACGGCGACCACGTTGGGGTGCGACAGCCGCGCCATCGCCTGGGCCTCGCGCAGGAGCCGTTCGCGCGGGCTGATGCCGCCCATCGAGCTGCGCCGGTCCGGTCGCACCACCTTCATGGCGACCTTGCGATCGAGCAGCGTGTCGTAGGCGACGTAGACCGCGCCCATCCCACCTTCGCCCAGCTTCTCGAGGATGAGGAAGCGGTCGACCCGGCCGGCGACCGCCAGGGCCGGCGTCACCGGCCGGGCGCGCGGCCCGCGTGGCTCGACCGCCGTGACCGGAGTCTCGCCGGCGACCTCGGCGGTCTCGGTCTCGTCGGTATGGAGCCGGTCCGGCGGACGTGACATCCCCATGCGATCATAAGTCGGACCGGGCCAGGATCGCCGGAAATCGTCGTTCGGTCGAGGAACGTGATCAGCGGGGTGATCGGACCTGAGCACGCAACGTGTCGGGAACGTGCGAGCGAGTGTCAACGCGGACCGGCCGAACGACCCATGGAAGACCGACGACGGCGCGGTCAAGATGTCGCGGTGACGGTCGAACGACGCCTCCTCCTCGTGCTCCCTCCCGACTGGAACAGCGGCGCCTCCCCGCGGTCGCGCGGCGAGCAGGGTGATCGCGCGTGCGAGCTCGGCCTCGAGGAGACGGCCCGCGCGCTGTGTCGCGAGCTCCAGCAGCGTGCGATCCTGGCGGCGATCACATGCCGGAAGTAGCGCGCATCCCGCACGAGTTCTGCTACTGGCACAACCTCGAGCGGCCGGCGGTGCGGCGCACGCGCGCGCTCGTGCGCCGCGTCCTCGGCTTCGACCCCGCGCCCGCCGACGACGTCGTGCGCGCGCTGGCCACCATGTACTACGACGCCGATCCGGTGTGCGAGGCATTCGTCGACGAGGTGTACCTGAAGGAGGGCGTGGCCTCGGGGCGCACGCTGCTCGAGCGCGCGCTCGCTGGCGGCATCGACGCCGTGCCCGACGCGCCGCCGTCCCTGCGCGCGCTGTGCGACGACGTCGACCGCGATCCGCCGTGGCTCGACTGGACGCAGGTCGAGCGCGGCGCGCGCGCGTTCCGTCGCTACGGCACCGCGGTGTTCCGCTTCGCCGGCGCGATCACGCTCGAGAGCTACGCCGAGAGCTCGGTCGCCAAGCCGCTCGCGCTGACCGGCGCGTACGCCGGGGCCTCGACCCGCCGTCGCTTCCTCGAGACCGCGGCGTTCTGGATCGCGGTGTCGGAGCCGGGCGGGATGCGCCCGGGCGCGCCGGGGCGGGCCTCGGCCCTGCGCGTGCGCGTGATGCACGTCTTCGTGCGGCGGAAGCTGCTCGCGCATCCAGCCTGGGAGCTCGACGCGTGGGGCGTGCCGATCAGCCAGGGCGACGCGCTCCTCACCCTCATGGGCGGGAGCTTCGCACCGGGGATCGCGATGCGGCTCCTCGGCTACCTGCCGTCGCGCGCCGACATCGAGGCGATGATGCACTTCTGGCGCTACGTCGGCCACGTGATGGGCGTGCGCCCGCGCTGGTACCCCGTGACCATGCGCGAAGCGGCGCAGCTCGCGTTCGTCGCGATGGTGAAGGGCGCGCGCCGCGCGGGCGACGACGGCCGCGAGCTGTGCCGCTCGTACGCGCGGGCGTTCGCCCCGGAGCGAGACGCCGCAGCGTCGCGGCGCACCGGGCTCGCCGACGCGCTCGAGCACGGCCTCCATCTCGCGTACACGCGGCGCGAAGAGCCGCGTGTACGCGAGATGGAGG
>JAIOII010001628.1 GCA_019912685.1 Kofleriaceae bacterium | reverse complement strand
CGCCGGGCAGCTCCGCGCGCGGCGAAGCGCCGTCAGCTTCGCGGCGGGGTTCGCGGGCTCCGCGACCGGCGCCGCGATCGTGTCGCAGGTCGACACCGCGACCTTGCGGCCGCTCGTCATCGCGCTCCTCGTCGCGGCGGCCCTGCTCGTCATGATGCCGCGCCCCGCGGCGGTGAAGCATCCGCGGCGACCGCTGGTCGTCGCCGTCGCGATCGCGCTCGCGATCGGCTTCTACGACGGCTTCTTCGGTCCGGGCACCGGCACGCTCCTCATCGTCGGGTTCATGTGGCTCCTCGCCGAGGACCCCGCCGCCGCGAGCGCCAACGCGAAGGTGGTGAACTTCGCGTCCAACCTCGCCGCGGTGATCGCGTTCTCGGCGACGGGGCTCGTCCTGTGGTCGGTGTCGCTGCCGATGGCGGCCGGTCAGTTCGTCGGCGGCTGGATCGGCGCCCACATCGTGCTCACGCGCGGCAACAACGTCGTCCGCATCGCCGCCGTCGGCGTCGCGCTCGCGCTCGTCGCCAAGCTCACGATCGACGCCCTCGCGTGACTGCGGGATCGGCGTGCGCGCGCGCACGGTCGGGCGCGACCGCACGTTTCTTGTCGCCGGAACACGTACGAGACCTCACCAGATCAGGTACTTCGCCAGAGGTTTCGGTGCGGTACGCACCTTGCGTGCAACCACGAACGCCCCGCCCGCATGGCCATCGAAGTCCTCATCATCGGCGACGTCGCGACCGCGACGAAGCGACTGAACGAGCTGCGGCTGCGCGGCTTCCCGGCGTGGCTCGCGACCACCGAGTCCGAGCTGACGTGGCTGCTCGACAAGGCGGCGGCCAAGCCGAGCCACGCGGTCGTCGACCTGTCGACCGGGAGCGAGGAGCGCGCGTGGGTGCTGAGCTCGCGCGTCGCGGTCGCGACCCTCGCGCAGCTGCCGACGGTCCTCGTCGGCGCGCAGGCCGACGAGGCACGTCACTTCTCGCGCGTGATCGCGACGTTCGCCGCGGCGCCCGACACCGACGAGCTCCTCGCCGCGCTGCGCGCCGCGCCCGAGCGGTAGCGAGCTCACTGCCAGACGGACGCGGAGAGATCGCCCGGCAGATCGAGCTCGCCGTCGAACGCGACGCCGACGGCGTGCGCCGGCGTGGAGAAGCTCGGACCGCTGCTCCACGTCGTCGCGTCCGTCGCCGTCCAGCGCACCTGCAGGAGGCCCTCGGCGGGCTCGCTCGACACGACATCGCAGAACCCCTCGAGGTCGCAGTCCAGGGTGGTCACGACGACCTCGATCGCGGCGGCGTCGACCGTGAGCAGCGCGAAGCGCGGGAGCCCGAGGAACGTCCAGTTCGGCACGTAGCCGGAGCCCGTGGTGAGCGCGACGGTGAACCCGTCCTCGCGCTCGTCGAGGATCGCCCCCTTCTCGTACGAGACGTAGGTCGTCGTCGGGCTCGAGCCGTACTTCGACCGCACGACCGTCACGTGCTCCGCCGTCGAGTCGTCGCCCGCGCGCGCGACGTAGTCGACGTTGGTGCCGGCAGCGGCGGTCGATGGAACCAGGAGACATAGCGCGGCCAGTGTTTTCCCCATGGGCGCCAGTGTGCCGCGACCTCGCTCGTAAACTCGGTTCGGTAGGCTACGGTTCCGGATCCGCTATGCCGCGCCGCGTCACCTCATTATAGTTTACGGGATGTCGTCTTCCCCGCACCAGCTCGAGAAGCGTGACGCCCCGTGGATCTTCCGCACCTACGCCGGGCACTCGAGCCCGAAGGCGTCGAACGCGCTCTACCGCGCCAACCTCGAGCGCGGGCAGACCGGCCTCTCGATCGCGTTCGACCTGCCGACCCAGTGCGGGTACTCGTCGGACGCGCCGATCGCGCGCCCCGAGGTCGGCAAGGTCGGCGTGCCGGTCAACTCGCTCGACGACTTCCACGTCCTCTTCGAGGGCATCCCGCTCGAGCGGATGAACACCTCGATGACGATCAACGGCACCGCGATGTGGCTGCTCGCGCTCTACGTGGCGCTCGCCCGCGAGCGCGGCGTGCCCGAGGCGCAGCTGCGCGGCACGACGCAGAACGACATCGTGAAGGAGTACCTCGCGCGGGGCACGTACATCTTCCCGCCCGAGCACTCGCTGCGCCTGGTCGCCGAGACCTACGAGTACTGCGTCGATCGCCTCCCCGAGTGGAACCCGTCGAACGTGTGCAGCTACCACCTGCAGGAGGCCGGCGCCCGGCCGGTGCAGGAGGTCGCGTTCGCGCTCGCCAACGCGGTCGGCATCCTCGATCTCGTCAAGCAGCGCGGCCAGCTCGACCAGGCCGCGCTCGCGCGCTGCGTCGGCCGCATCTCGTTCTTCGTCAACGCGGGCATCCGCTTCGTCGAGGAGATGTGCAAGATGCGGGCGTTCGCCGAGCTGTGGGACGAGATCACGCGCGAGCGCTACGGCGTGACCGATCCCAAGCTGCGGCTCTTCCGCTACGGCGTGCAGGTGAACTCGCTCGGCCTCACCGAGGCGCAGCCCGAGAACAACGCGTGGCGCATCCTGATCGAGGCGCTCGGCGTCACGCTGTCGCGGCGCGCGCGCTGTCGCGCGCTCCAGCTGCCGACGTGGAACGAGGCGATGAGCCTGCCGCGCCCGTGGGACCAGCAGTGGTCCCTGCGCCTCCAGCAGATCCTCGCCTTCGAGACCGACCTGCTCGAGTACCCCGACCTGTTCGACGGCAGCCCGGTGGTCGCGTCGAAGGCGAAGGAGATCGCCGACGGCGCCCGCGCCGAGGTCGAGCGCATCCTCGCCATGGGCGGCGTGCGCGCCGCGATCGACTCGGGGTACATGAAGGGCGCGCTGGTGAAGTCGATGGCCGAGCGCATGACGCGCATCGGCTCGGGTCAGCAGGTCGTGGTCGGCGTCAACAAGTGGACCGAGGCCCTGCCCTCGCCGCTCGTCGCCGGCGACGACGGCGGCGTGTTCAAGGTCGACGAGGCCGCGGTGGGC
>JAIOII010001627.1 GCA_019912685.1 Kofleriaceae bacterium | reverse complement strand
CCCTCATCCCCTGTCGGCATCCCCCTCCCACCTGAGGCAACCAGTATCTCGTCGTGATCAGCGCCCGGCGCTGCATGGTTCCCCCCACTGCAGCGCCTTCTTTTTTTCGGCAACGTTTGCGCGTCACCGCGCAGCGATTCGGTGACCCGAGGCATCGTTTGCGGTGCCCGCGGTCCCCAGACGGCACGATCGGGCAGTCCGGTTCGACGTTCGTAGCGTTGGTGTGATCCGCTACCGCGAGAACACGACGCCGAAGTTGAAGAAGGCGCCCATGTCCCACGGTGACGGGCCGGTCGCCATGTCGCACGGGCCCGCGCACGTCGGCGGCGCGTCGTCGTTCTTCGCCGGGTCGCGCGCCACGAGGCCGCGGAACGCGTAGTAGAAGCCGATGAAGCTGGGCTTGTCGCGACCGACGCGCACGGTCATCTGGCCGCCCGCGCCGAACGCGAGATCGCGGCGCGAGAGCTCGCCGCCGCCGTGCCACTGGACGAGCTGGTTGCCGACGCCGCCCTCGAGCCAGAAGTCGCCGCGGATCGGCACGTCGCGCCCGCCGAACGCGGCGATCGAGTAGCGCAGGTTCGCGCCGAGGCGATGCATCACGCCGCGGATCGGCGCCTCGTACTCGTACGCGCTCTGGCCGTGCGACAGGAAGTCGTACTCGCCGAGCAGCGCGAGCTTGCCGGCGCGCAGCCCGCCGTCGAGGTGCATGCCGATCGCCGCGCCGCCGACCGAGCCGACGCTGTAACCGCCGGCGAGGAGCCCGAACGCGCCCTCGAAGCGAGGTCTCTCCCATGCGCGCGCGCGCGCGTCCCGGCAGTCGCTGTCGTAGCAGTCCGCGCGCGCGGACGACGAGGTGGCGGCGGCGAGGCAGGCGACGAGCGACGCGATCACGAACGTGCGCATGGGGCCTCCTGACGCACCAGCGCGGAGGACGATCCAAACTTTCAGTCGGGCCGGTGTCGCGCGCGCAGCTTGCGGACGCGGCCGACGACGAACCACGCCACCACCACCGCCGCGAGCGCGACGACCGCGAACGTCGTGTAGGTCGTCACCAGGCGCTCGAGGCGCTCGTAGTTGGCGCCGAGCGCCGCCCCCGCCGCGAAGAGGAGCAGGTTCCAGAGGAGCGCCGAGAGCGCGCCGTAGACGTACACGGCCCGGCGCGACATGCCGGCGAGGCCGGCCGCGACGAAGAACGCCGAGCGCACGCCGGGCACGAAGCGATTGAGCACGAGGTACACGGCGCCGTGGCGCCGGAAGCCGGCGACCAGGCGGTCGAGCGCGGCGGACGCGTGCCCGCGCTCGTCGCGTCGCCGCGCCCACCTCACGCCGAGCTCGAACGTGAGCGCGGCGCCGACGACCGAGCCGAGCATCAGCGCCGTGAGCACGCCGTACCAGCTCCACGACGCCGCGATGACGAGCGACGCCGCGAGCACGGTGATGACGTCGCCGGGGAACGGCGGGAACACGTACTCGATCGCCGCCGAGCCGGCGAGCGCGAGCCAGCCGAGAAGGCTATCCTCGTGCCCGACCCACGTGGTGAGCGTATCGACGATCGGCATGGTGCGCCCGCCCGCGCTCGAGCCAGGCGACCTGATAGGCGTGTGCGCTCCCGCGGGCCCTGTCAACCCCGAGAGCTTCCGCGCCGGGCTCGCGCTGCTCTCGCGCCACTTCCGGCTGAAGGTGCCCGACGGCATCGAGGCGCGCAGCGGCTTCCTCGCCGGCTCCGACGAGCGGCGGGCCGCCGAGCTGCAGGAGCTCCTCGCCGACCGGGACGTGCGCGCGATCATCTGCGCGCGCGGCGGCTACGGCGTCACGCGGATGCTGGCGCAGGTCGATCCGGCGCCGCTCGTCGCCGATCCGCGCCCCATCGTCGGGTTCTCGGACGTCACCGCGCTCCTGTCGTGGTCGGCGGCGGCGGGCGTCGCGCCGATCCACGGCCCGATGGTGAGCCAGCTCGGCGACCTGCCGGCCGAGGATCTCGCGTGGCTCGTGCGGATGCTGACCGATCCGCGGCCCGCGGGCGTCGTGCCCTGGACCCTCGCGCCCATCGGCGCGCCGGCCGCCGCGGGCGCCGAGGCGGTGACGGCGCCGCTGGTCGCCGGCAACCTGTGCCTGTTCGCGCACCTCGTCGGCTCGCCGTGGCGCCTCGATCTCGACGGCGCCGTGATGGTCACCGAGGAGGTGACCGAGAAGCCGTACGCGATCGATCGCTACGTCACGCAGCTCGCGCACGCCGGCGTCCTCGGCGGCTGCCGCGGCCTCGTGCTCGGCGATCTCACCCGCTGCACCGATCCGCCGACGCCGGTGGG
>JAIOII010001626.1 GCA_019912685.1 Kofleriaceae bacterium | reverse complement strand
CGGGCGCGTCGCCGTCAGCTCCGCTGCGGCGAGTGGTCCCGGCGGCGCGGCGAATCGGTCAGCCGGCGGTCGAGCTCGGCGCGCCGGCCGCGGCTGCAGCGGAACGACGCCCCGCCCTCGAGCACGACGAGCGCGTCGCCGCGGACGAGCGGGTGGATCTCGCGCACGCGCTCGACGTTCACGATCACGGAGCGGTGGATGCGGACGAAGCGCGCCGGATCGAGGCGCGCCTCGAGCTCGGCCATGCGCTCGCGCACGACGTGGACGGCGCCGCCGGCGTGGAGCTCGACGTAGTCGTCGGCGGCCTCGATCGAGTCGACCTCGCTCGCGTCGACGAGGACGATGCGGTCGCGCCGGCGGACCGCGAAGCGCCGCAGGTGCCCGCGCGCGCGCTCGCGATCGAGGAGGAGCTCGGCGAGCTGCCCGGCGATGCTGCGGCGCGCGGCGAGCGCCTCCTTCGCGCGCGCGAGCGCGGCGAGGAGCCGGCGGTCGTCGAACGGCTTGAGCACGTAGTCGAGGGCGCGCACCTCGAAGGCGCGCACCGCGTACTGGTCGTAGGCGGTGACGAAGACGATCGCGGGCACGGCGTCGGGGCCGATCGCCTCGACCACGTCGAAGCCGTCGACCTCCGGCATCTGCACGTCGAGCACCAGCAGGTCGGGACGGTGCTGCTCGACCGCCGCGACGGCGTCGACCCCGGTGCACGCGCCGACCACGACGACGTCCGGATCCTGCGCGAGCACGAGGCGCACCGTCTCGCGCGCCAGCGGCTCGTCGTCGACGACGAGCGCGCGGATCACGCCGGCGCCTCGAACGGCATGGTCACCTCGGCGATCACGCGGCCGCCCTCGCTCCTCAGCGCGAACTCGTGGCGGTCGCCGAAGAGCTGCGCGAGCCGCGCCCGCGTGTTGGCGACGCCGATGCCCTCGCCGCCCTCGCCCACGTCCGTGCCCGGGTTCTCGATCGCGAGCCTCAGGCGATCGCCGTCACGACGCGCGCTCACGGTGATCGTGCCGGCGCCGCTCGTGCGCTCGATGCCGTGACGGACCGCGTTCTCGACGAGCGGCTGCAGCATCAGCGCCGGCACGAGCCCGCGCCGCGCCTCGGGCTGCACGTCGACGTCGACCTCGAGGCGATCGCTGAAGCGGAGCCGCTGGATCTCCAGGTACCGTCCGACGATCGTGAGCTCCTGCTCGAGCGGCACGAGGTGCTTCCCGGCCTGATCGAGCGAGTACCGCAGGAGGTCCGAGAGCCCCGCGATCATCGCGATCGCCTCGGGTCCCCGCCCCTGCCGCACGAGCCCTCCGATCGCGTGCAGCGTGTTGAACAGGAAGTGCGGCTGGAGCTGGAGCTCCAGCGCCTGCAGCCGCGCGTGCGCGAGCGACGCCTCGAGCTGCGCCGCGCGCAGCTCGCGCTCGCGCAGCTTGCGCTGGTAGTCGACCGCGTAGGTCACGCCCAGCACCGCGAAGTACACGAGCACCTCGAGGAACAGCCGGTCCACCACGTTGGTCCCGAGCCCCGACAGGTCCTGCATGCCCATGTCGTCGAACGGGCGCACGACCACGTGCAGGACCGTCCACCACACGTGGTGGACGAGCCCGAGCACCACCGCCGCCGCGAGGTGCACCGCGCTCGCCCGGGCGCTCGCGGGCAGGAGCGGCCACGCGCGCCCGAGCCACGCGACGAGCGGCGTCCACGCCGCCCACAGGATCCACACGAGCACCTCGTACGCGACGATCGCCGCCGTCGAGTGGCCGTGCGTCCGCACGCCCCACCACGCCCACGCCGCGCACGCGAGCCCGAACGCCGCCCAGACGGCGAACGCGATCCAGGTCCCGCGCTTCATCCCCGGACCGTAGCGCGCCTTGCGCGCGCCGGTTCGACCTGGCGGCGAAACGTCCGCCCGGCACGGTGAACCGCCGCCCGATCTGCCGCCTCAATCCACCAGCAGCTCGCCCACGGACCACACGCTCGGCCCGTGGTACTCCGGCGTCGTCACCCGCTCCTTGCTGCGCGTCGACAGCGCGAGCGCGGCGAGGGCGTCGCCGCGCACGACGCCGCCGGTCACGTCGTGGCTGCCGGCGCGATCGACGATGCGGCCGAGCGCGATCGCCGCCCGGAAGTGCCCCGTCACCGGCGCGACGTCGAGC
>JAIOII010001625.1 GCA_019912685.1 Kofleriaceae bacterium | reverse complement strand
CGAGGAGAGCGAACGGATCGTCGCGGCCGGGACGCCGCTGGTCGAGATCGGCGATCCGGCGGCGCTCGAGATCGTGACGGACGTCCTGTCCCGCGACGCCGTCGGCGTGACGGCCGGAACGCCGGTGTGGATCGAGGACTGGGGCGGACCGGGCGCCCTCGAGGGGCGCGTCCGGCGCGTCGAACCGTCCGGCTTCACGAAGGTCTCGGCGCTCGGCGTCGAGGAGCAGCGCGTCGCCGTCGTCATCGATCTGCTCGATCCGCCGTCGGCGTGGCGCGGCCTCGGCGACGGCTGGCGCGTCGACGCGCGCATCGCGGTGTGGTCGGCGCCGGACGTCGTCCAGGTGCCGCTCGGCGCGCTCTTCCGCGACGAGGAGTCGTGGGCGGTCTACGTCGTCGCCGGTGGCCGGGCGCGCCTGCGCCGCATCGACCTCGGTCGTCGCGGCGAGTCGCTCGCCGAGGTGAAGCAGGGCCTCGCGCCCGGCGAGCGCGTGGTCTTCCACCCGTCGGAGCGCGTCGCCGACGGCACGCGGGTCGTGGTCGACTGAACGCCTTCAGGCGACGGTGACGACCGCGGCGCCGTGGACCCGGCCCGCGCGCAGGTCCGCGATGGCGTCGGCCGTGCGCGCGAGCGGGTAGGGCGTGGCGTCGGCGCGGAGCGGGACGCGCGCGGCGAGCTCGAGGAGCTCGACCCCGTCACGCCGCGTGAGGTTGGCGATCGAGCGCACCACCTTCTCGCGCCACAGCAGGTCGTAAGCGAACGAGGGGATGTCGCTCATGTGGATCTCGCCGCACACGACCGTGCCGCCGGGCACCACCGCGGCCAGCGCCCGCGGCACGAGCTCGCCGGCGTCGGCGAAGAGGAGCGCGGCGTCGAGCGGCGCGGGCGGCCTCTCGTCCGAGCCGCCGGCCCACGCGGCGCCGAGCGCGCGAGCGTAGGCCTGGCGCGCCTCGTCACCGGGCCGCGTGAACGCGTAGAACGCGCGCCCTTGCCACCGCAGGATCTGCGCGACCAGGTGCGCCGCGGCGCCGAAACCGTAGATGCCGACGCGCTCGCCTTCACCGGCGGCGCGGAGCGTACGCCAGCCGATCAATCCCGCGCACAGGAGCGGCGCGACCGCGATCGCGTCGAGAGCATCGGGCAGGGGCAGGCACGCCCTTGCGCTCGCGGTCATCTCCTCGGCCAGGCCGCAGTCGCGATCGAGGCCCGTGAAGCGCGCGCCAGCGCACAGGTTCTCGCGGCCGCTCGCGCAGTACCGGCACGCACCGCACGTCGACGCGAGCCAGGGCACGCCGACGCGGCAGCCGAGGAGCGCGGGGTCGGCGCCGTCGCCCAGCGCGGTCACGCGCCCGACGACCTGATGGCCGAGGACGATGCGCGGCCGCGACGGGACGAGGTCGCCGTCGAGCTCGTGGAGGTCGGTGCGGCACAGGCCACACGCCTCGACCGCGATCAGGACCTCACCGCTCGTCGCGGTCGGCGGCGCGAGGTCGTCGATCGCGGCGCGTCGGGTCGCCACGTCCAGGACGAAGGCCTTCATGCGGCTCCGCGGTGCAACTCCAGGGCCCGGTTCGTCTCTTGCAAGCGCTCGTGGGGTCATGAGACCCGCACAGCTCACCCGCAGCGACCTGACCCGGACCCTCGGCGAGATCGACGACCTCGCCGCGGCGCAGCTCCTCTCGCTCGGCGCGACGATGACCGAGCTCGAGACCGCGATGAGGCTCGTCGAGCACGAGCGCACCGATGAGGTGACGGAGCCGTCATCCGCGCACCTGGCGTCGCTCGTCGACGTGCTCCGCGAGATCGTCGAGACCAACGAGCCGGAGTATCTGGGCACCGACTGAGAGGGTGTTTGGTGATCAGGCGTGCCGGCGCTGCCGGACCTGCGCCTTCAGCTCCCACCACGCGGACGTTGCGCGGTCCGGATCGTGCGCGCACGCATCGGCGAGATCGACGAGCGCACGGTGCAGCGGCTCGTCGAGTCGATCGGCGAGCGCGCGCGCGACGTTGCGGAGCGCGCCCAGGTCACCGTGGGCACATGCCCAGTCACCGCCGATACACAGCTCGCCGATGGAATGTTCGATGCATTTCGCCTTGCTGGGTTCCGTCGCCATGGCCACCGTCGAAGATGCAAGCGTCGCGCCTGCGCCGTATCGCTCGCAGGCCCACGCGCTCATGCTCGACTTCGCCGATCGCACCGGGCTCTCGTCGAGCCGGGACGCGCGCCGCTACCTCTGGACCGACGCGTTCGCGGTGTGCAACTTCCTCGCGCTCGACGAGCCCGAGCTCGCGCTGCGCGTGGTCGAGCGGGTGCACGCCACCCTGGGCCGCCACCGTCCCGACGACGAGCGCCGCGGCTGGCTGAGCGGCCTCGACGCCGCGGCCGGAGAGGCCCATCCCACGCTCGGTGGCCTCCGCATCGGCAAGCCGCTGCCGGAGCGGCCGGTGCACGAGCCGCTCGACGAGGAGCGCGAGTGGGACCGCGACGGCCAGTACTTCCACTACCTGACCAGGTGGATGCACGCGCTCGATCAGGTCGCCCGCTCCACGGGTCGGTCGCTGTTCCACGAGTGGAGCTGCGAGCTCGCGACGGTCGCGTTTCGACGCTTCACGTACGCGCCGCATGCCGGCGGGCGCCGGCGCATGTACTGGAAGATGAGCATCGACCTGTCGCGCCCGGCGGTGCCGTCGATGGGGCATCACGATCCGCTCGACGGGCTGGTCACGTCGGCGCAGCTCGGGCTCGACCGGCTGGCCGGCGACTACGAGGCGATGCTCGAGCCCGGCCTCGCCACCGACGATCCGCTCGGCATCGGCGGTCTGCTCGTCGACGCCGCGCGCGTCGCTCAGCTCGTGCGCCAGGGCGCCGTCGCGCTCGAGCACCTGATCGCGCCGCTGGTGGCCGCGGCCCGCGTCGGCCTGCGCCGCTACGCGAGCAGGCCGCGCCTCGCGCCGGCGTGG
>JAIOII010001624.1 GCA_019912685.1 Kofleriaceae bacterium | reverse complement strand
CGCTCACCACGATCGTGCTGCCATCGTCCGTGCTCATCGCCGGCGGCGGGCGCGCACGGGCTGGCGTACTTCCGCGTCGAGAGCCACGCCGAGGTGCTCGCGACGCCGGCGATGAGCACGGACGATGGCAGCACGATCGTGGTGAGCGTCGGCCGCGGCAACGCGGGCGCGTTCGTCGCGCCGACGGACAACCGCGGCAACGGCGCGTATCCGCAGCTCGACACGGTGCACCGCTACACCAACTGGCCGGGATCGGGGACCGCGCTCTATGCGCGCACGGGCGCGGTGGGCGGTGCGGGCCACGTCGTCCAGGTCGGCACGCCGTACGACGACGAGATCACGATGGCCGCCGTCGAGGTGGTCGGCGGGACGCGCATCGCGGATCACGCGTGGCGCGAGGTCCTGGCGCCGGCGCCGCTCACCAGCGCGCCGGTCACGACGACCGGGCCGGCGACGCTCGTCGCGTTCTGGTGGGGCGACGCGGGCGCCGAAGGTCAGAAGACGGCGGTGCCCGGCGACGGCTTCGTGCGCGTCGACGCGATCCTCGACGAGGGCTCGCTCGTGCAGGCGGCCGTCGCCGTGCGCGACGTGGCCGCCGCCGGCACGTACACGGTCACGTGGACGGCGACGCCGGTCCAGGGCGCGCAGCTCTGGCTCGTCGCGGTCGACTGATCCGGGCCCTCGGTTCAGAACTCGTAGCCGGCGCGCAGGGTGAGGCCCCAGGTGTGCATGTCGGCGAACTCGCGGTCCTGCGGCTGGAGCGGGTCGTTCAGGATGAGATCACCGCCCAGGTTGAGCCGCAGGTTCGCGCGCGCGTCGGCGATGAGCCCGGGAACGCCGATCTCTTCGAAGCGGTACGTCAGCCCGATGCCGATCGGCAGCGTGAGGAGCGTGTCGGCGTCGTTGAGGCCGGTCGAGCTGGTCTCGAAGTCCGCGCCCGAGACGTCGTACCGGCGCCAGCCGATCGCGGCGAACGCGTAGGGCCTGAGCGCGGGGTCCCGCACGATGTGCACGCGCGCACCAGCCTCGATCGTCGTCCCGATGAGCGTGCCGCTCTGGTCGTCGAGGCGCGAGTCGATGTCGGCGGCCGAACCGATGTAGCCCAGCTCGATCGCGATCCGGCTCCGCAAGCCCATGACGGCGCGCAGATCCCACAGCCCGCCGGCGCCGCTGACGTCATCGGCGGCCTGGGAGACGAACGTCTCCGCTCCGAAGCCACCCATGACCGCGAAGCCGCGGCCGAACAGCGAATCGGTGGTCTCGTCGTACACGGCGCCGGCGAGCTCGCCGGTCTCCTGCGCGAGATCGCCGGCCGCCTCGCCCACGTCCTCGGCTTCGTCACCGACGTCCTGCGCGAACGCGATGCCAGTCGATGCCAGCAGCGCGATCCCGCTCGCCAGTCCAGTCCTCGGTCGCATGACATTCCTCCACGGTTGGGGTTTCCGTGTGGATCGGTGCATCAGCCATGCCGCCGCGCGCGGCGCTCGCATCCCCGCGTGGCGAGAAGCCGAGGCGCCGCGAGCCGTTGGCTGCATGACACCTCGGTCGCGTTCGCGAAAGCTCGCATGGCGCGATCGCCGCGTGTTGCGGCGATCCCTTCGCGTAAGGTCTCGCGCCATGCGTCGCGCCATCGCCGAGCTGCGCGACCGACCCGTGCGCGGATCTGGCCGGCCAGTACTGCGACGCGCGCGACCAGCGGTGCCACCCGCGCGTGCCGGTGATCGTGTCGCCGGAGGTCATCGCGCTCTACAACGAGCGCATGGCGCCGGCGGAGGGCCTGCCGCTCGTCGGCGAGATGGAGACGTTCCTCGCGGTGAAGCAGCGGCTCGTGACGTTCACGCTCCACTTCGGAACGCGCGAGGTCGGCGCGCTGTTCGTCGGGATCTCGTCGCGCGCGCTGCTCCTGGGCGCGTCGGTCCCGATCGGGTACGTGATCGAGTGGAACCGCGAGGACGGCGCGGCGCCGCCGACGTACTCGTCGCTCGAGGTCACGCTGCGCGACCGTCGCCAGCTCGCCGGCTTCACGCGCTGGCTCCGGGACGAACAAAGCCTCGCGGCCACCGAGCTCAGCGACGGGTTCCGAGCACGTTGAAGCGGCCGGCGACGCCGGCGGAGAAGGTCCACTCGATCCCCTTGTCGGTGAGCTCCGCGAAGTCCGCCATCGGCGTCTTCTGCGCGCCGTAGAGCGTCGCCGTCGCGCCGACCACCGGCGCGAGCGCGATGTGCTCGTTCACGCGCAGGTCGAGGCCGAGCTGCACGCGCGCGAGCTCGGCGCCGACGAGGATCGTGTAGCCGTCCTCGTCGACGAGCAGCCCGCGCAAGCCGGCGCCGACGCTGATCCACGGATCGAGCGCGAAGCCGGGGCGGAGGTGGAAGTCGGCCTCGAGGCCGGCGGCGCCGGTGTACACGTCGCGCGTCGCCGTGCTGCCCTCGGCGTTGCCCTGGGCGGTGCTGTAGAGACCGAGCGTCAGGTTGGGCGTGACGCGGCGGCCGAGCTCGAAGGCGACCTCGGTCGCCGAGCCGACGAGGTCGCCGGCGTCCATGCCGCCGCCGGCGTCGCCGACGGTCTTCGCGGCGCTGACGCCGACGACGATCTCGATCCCGCCGGAGATGGCGGGCATCGCGTCGTCGCGCACGACGGGCTCGGTCTCGGCGCGGGCCGAGGCGGTGGCGGTGATGAGAAAGGGAGCTGCGGCGAGCGCGGCGATGAGGGTCGTGAGGGTCTTCATGGTGGCGTCCTCCGAGGGAGCGCCACTGCAGCGGCCGTGCCGCGCGCAACCCGCGGGAACGCCTAGCGACGCGCCAGCTGTCCGGACGCGCTGTCCGCGGACGGCGGACACCTGTCCGGAAGCCAGAGCTCGACGACGGTGCCGCCGCCGTCCCGCGCGGACAGGCCGATGCGGCCCGCGTGCGCGTCGACGATCTCGCGGCTGAGCGCGAGGCCGATGCCGCCGCCGGACTTCTTCGTCGAGTAAAACGGCAGGAGCGCGCGGCGCCGCACCTCCTCGCTCATGCCCTGGCCGCGATCGAGGACCTGGATGCGCACGCCGCCGTCGGCGGGCGCGACGCGCACCTCGACCTGGTCGCCGGCGCTGCCCGCCTCGTGCGCGTTCTTGACCAGGTTGATGATCACCTGCTGCAGCTGCGCGCGATCGAACCAGCCCGGCCCGGACGGCAGCGCGCCGGCGATGGTGAAGGGGTGGACCGCCTGGACGCCGGCGAGGAACGGCGCCCACGCCACCTCCTCCGGGCTCGGCCGCGGCAGGCGCGCGAGGCGCGCGAAGCCCTCGAGGAACATGCCGAGGTGCCGCGTGCGCTCCTCGACGGTCACGAGCACGCCGCGCAGCTTGTCGGCGCGTGGCCCCTCGACGAGCGCCTGCGCCGAGTGCACCAGCGACGTGATCGGCGCGAGCGAGTTGTTGAGCTCGTGGCCGATCACGCGGATCGCCTGCTTCCAGGCCTCGGCGTCGCGGCGCTCGAGCTCGCGCCCGAGCGGACGGATCATGGTCAGGCGGTGGCGCTGGCTGTTGATGTCGAAGAAGCGGCGGGCGACGTCGTAGACGTCGTTCCGGTCGGCGCCCTCGACGGAGAAGAGCGCGTCGCCCGGGCGAGCGAGGGCGTCGCGCACCTCGGGCGTCAGCTCGGCGACGAGGTCGTCGTAGCTCCTGCCCTCGAGCGGCTGGCCGTCGCCGAGGAGCTCGCGCGCGGTGCCGTTCGCGTAGACCACGCGGCCGGCCTCGTTGTCGAGGACGATCGCGGTCGGCGTGGCGCCGAGCACGGTCTCGAGCATCATCTCCTTCTGGAAGACGTCGTCGTGGCTGCGGCGCAGCAGGTCGCCGAGCTTGTTGAACCGGCGCACGAGGTCCCACGGGTCGTCGACGCGCGTCGTCAGGCGGACCGAGTAGTCCTGCTCGCCGTACGCGAGCAGGCCGTCGCCGACGGCGCGCG
>JAIOII010001623.1 GCA_019912685.1 Kofleriaceae bacterium | reverse complement strand
GCTGCACGGCGACCTGTGGAGCGGCAACGTCCTGGTCAGCGGCGGCCGGCCGGCGCTCGTCGATCCGGCGGTGTACGGCGGCCCGCGCGAGGTCGACCTCGCCATGCTGGCGCTGTTCGGCGGCCTCGACGACCGCACCCTCGCGGCCTACGACGAGGTCTACCCGCTCGCGCCGATGTGGGACGAGCGGGTGCCCCTGTGGCAGCTCTATCCGCTCCTCGTCCACGTCGTCCTGTTCGGCGGCAGTTATGTGACGTCCGTCGAGCGCGCGTTCGTCGCGTGCCTGTAGCGGTGGACACGCTGGTACGATTCGCGTCGATGCGCATCGCCTGTCTCGGCCTCCTCACGGCGTCGACGCTCGTCGCGTGCGGCGACAACGTGCCCGCGTTCGAGCCGTGGTACCTCGACGAGCTCACGCCCGACGAGGGCGTCTGGGTGCGCACCCCGGAGTTCGCGGTCGCCGCCGGCGAGGAGATCCAGGACTGCTACTTCTTCGAGATCCCGGCGACCGCCGACGACCCGCTGTGGATCGACAAGTTCGAGCTCGCCCTCAACCCGGGCAGCCACCACATGAACCTGTTCCGGGTCGCCGACATCGTCGGCCTCGATCCGGCGGCGGGCGAGCCGATCGACCTCGGCGGCGTGCAGGGCACGGTGATCCGCGGCGGCGAGTGCTGGAAGTCGCCGAACTGGGCGACGTGGCCGCTCGTCGCCAACTCGCAGCAGTCGAGCCTCGACGAGCCGGTGTACGCGTGGCAGCTGCCCGACGGCGTCGCGGCGCGCTTCGCGCCGGGCGAGCGGCTCATGCTGCAGGTGCACTACGTGAACGCGACGACGCAGGACACGCCGTTCCGCGGCAAGGCCGGCGTCAACCTCACGCGCTCGACCGACGACACCGTCGAGCTCGGCACGCTGTTCGCGACGCAGCAGAACATCCGCATCTGCCGCTCGTCGCCGACGCCGGTGTACTCGGGTACGTGCTCGATGCCCGAGGGGCTGCACCGCGTCGCGGCGGTGAACGGCCACTTCCACTCGCGCGGCGAGCGCTTCAGCGTGTACGCGTGGGATGGCGTCTCGACGGCGCGGCCGCCCGACGCGGCGCGCTTCTACCAGAGCACCCGCTGGGCCGAGCCCGACATGGTGAACGGCCTCGACCTGGCGTTGCCCGACGGCGGCGGCATCTGGTGGACGTGCGAGTTCCAGTGGCGCGAGCCCGAGATCGGGTGCGCGGCCGTCGACGCGCGCGATCCGCAGATGGCGAACGACTGCTGCTACACGTTCGGTCCCACGGTCGAGACCAGCGAGCACTGCAACGTCTTCCTCTACTACTACCCGAAGACGCAGGACATCAATTGCTTCTGAAACGTGGCGTCGTCGCCGCGCTCGCGGCGGCGGTGGGAGCGACCGGATGCAGCGACGACGCGCCGACGACGTGTCCGATCGGCGATCGCGCGCGGCCGCTCGAGATCGTCGCGGTGCACTGGCCCGCGGGCGGGGCGGTCGAGGACCTCGTCGACGGCGGCGCCGTCGAGCTGGTGCGGCCGATCCAGGGTGGCAAGGTCGTGTACGTCGGCGTGCGGGCGCGGAACGTCGACGGCTGCAACGTGCAGCTGACGGCGGCGCTGCGCGATCCGGCGACGCAGCAGGTGATCGCGCTCGAGCAGCGACCGGTGCGCCTCGTCGACGGCGGCGACGGCTGGGGCCGCGCCGAGTCGACCTTCGATCACCTGGCGAACGTCCCGGCGTGCCCGAACGCGGCGGCGGCGCGCGACGTCGACGGCGCGGCGTGGGCGCTCGAGCTGCGGCTCGACGAAGCCGGCGGGCGCACGGCGACGACGACGCTCGTGGTCGCGCCGCGCTGCGGGCTCGTCGACGAGGAGGCGGAGTGCCGGTGCGAGTGCGACAGCGACTACGAGCTCGGCGCCGCCTGCCCGAGCGATCCCGTCGACGCCGGAGACGACGCCATCGCCGACGCCGGAGTCGACGCCGGAGTCGACGCATGACGGCTCGCGGCGTGCTCGCGCTGGTGGCGGTCGCGCCGCTCGTGCTCGGCGGCTGCCCCGACTACGCCTGCGACGACTGGGCGTCGCTCGCCGAGCTCGATCGCGCCGCGCTGTCGGTGCAGGGCG
>JAIOII010001622.1 GCA_019912685.1 Kofleriaceae bacterium | reverse complement strand
GCCATCGCCGTCGCGCCCGAGGGGGCGGCGCTGGTACGGGACCGGGGCGGCGTCCGGTGTCACCCGATCGGCGGAGCCGGCGGCCGAGTCGCGCCCGGACGAGCCTGGCTCGGGGCCGGCCGGCTGCGAGCGCTGCGGCGTGCGCAGGAGCACGTAGGCGGCCACTCCCGCCGCGACGATGCCTGCGAGCGCGAGGATTCGCTTCAAGGCCGCGTGATCGTAGCCGAAGGTAGGTGGAATAGGAGAGGCTTGCCGAGCGCTCTGCGTGGTGGGTAGATTCCCCGCCTCAGGAGCGCGCCGGCGGATGTTCATCAAGCGAAGAGCTGCAGCCGCGAGCCCCGTGCCCGTCGAGACGCGACCCCGGGTGACGATCACGAACCGGGCGGATGGAGGCGTCGCGTACTGGCTCGGCAAGCTCTACGGCTTCGCCGCGATCGTCGCGGTCGTGCTCGCCGCGACGACGGCGCTCCTCGTCTACCGCTACTTCACGACGACGACCCCGCCGCCGCCGGACCTGCGCGCGTACTCGCGCATCACGCCCGGGGTCACGCGCCTCTATGCCGCGGACGGCACGGTGCTCGGCGAGTTCGCCAAGGAGTGGCGCGAGGTCGTCCCGTACGAGGAGTTCCCCCAGCAGCTCGTCGACGCCGTCGTCGCCGTCGAGGATCACCAGTTCTTCGAGCACGGCGGCATCTACTTCAAGGGCATCGTGCGCGCCGCGTGGCGCAACTTCACCGCCGGCGACTTCGCCCAGGGCGGCAGCACGATCACCCAGCAGGTCGCCAAGCAGTTCCTCGGCAGCGACAAGTCGCTGGCCCGGAAGGCGCGCGAGGCGATCATGGCGCGGCGCCTCGAGGCGCTCTACTCGAAGAAGGCGATCCTCTCGCTCTACCTCAACCACATCTACCTCGGCGCCGGCGCCTACGGCGTCGCCGCGGCCGCGCACCGCTACTTCCAGAAGGACCTCTCGGAGCTGACGCTCGCCGAGATGGCGCTCCTCGCCGGGCTGCCCAAGGCGCCGAGCGCGTTCTCGCCGATCTCCAACCCGGAGCGGGCGATCGAGCGGCGGAACGTCGTCCTCGATCAGATGGTGCGCTGGGGCAAGATCTCCGAGGCCGACGCGGCGGCGGCCAAGTCCGAGCCGCTCGCCTTGCGCGTCTACAAGGACGTCTTCCCCGATCGCATGCCGTACTTCGCCGAGTACGCGCGCCGTCACGTCGAGCTGACGTACGGCGAGGAGGCGCTCGCCACCGGCGGCCTGCGCGTCGAGGCCGCGGTCGAGCCGGCGTTCGACGCCGCCGCCTACGGCAACGTCGACTACGGCACGCGGCGACAGGACAAGCGCCAGGGCTGGCGCGGGCCGGAGTGGTCGGTCGACGGCGCGGCGCGCGACACGCTCGTCGCGCGCCAGCAGCAGCTCTACGGCTCGGGCCCGCTCGAGCCGGAGCGCCGGTACCTCGCGATCGTGGACAAGGTCGGCTGCAACGGCGCCGAGCTCGTCCTCGGCGAGCGCCGCCTGGAGCTGCCGCTGCGCAACATGAGCTGGGCCGCGCCGTGGAGCGCGACCGACGCCCACAACGACAACGAGATCACGTGCGCGTCCAAGGCGCTGCGCCCGGGCGACGTCGTGTGGGTGAAGCGCGAGCTCCGCACGCGCGGCCGCTTCCGCGAGTTCCACATGCCCGACAAGGTGAACCCGGCGTGGCAGGTCTCGCAGGACATGCGCGAGTGGGACGAGAAGCACCCCGACGTCGTCAAGCTCGAGCAGGTGCCACACCCGCAGGGCGCGATCTTCTCGGCCGATCACCGCACCGGGTACGTGCTCGCGATGGTCGGCGGCCACGACTTCTCGCGCAGCGCGCTCAACCGCGCGCACGGGGACCGCACGCCGGCGCCCAAGCACAACCCGTATCAGGCGTGCCGGCAGCCGGGCTCGACGTACAAGCCGATCTACTACTCGGCGGCGCTCGACAAGGGCTTCGGCTTCGACTCGATGTTCTACGACAAGCCGGTCGAGATCGTCGACGAGGTCACCGGCCAGGTGTGGACGCCGACCAACCTCGGCGGCACCGTCGACAGCGACGTCACGCTCGAGTACGCGCTCGTGTTCTCGAAGAACATCCCGTCGGTCGGCATCTTCAGCGAGGTCGGGGCCAAGGAGGTCGAGGCGTGGGCGCGGCGGCTCGGCTTCACCTCGCCGATCCACGCCGACAAGGCGCTCGCGCTCGGCGCGTCGTGCACGTACCTCGACGAGCTGTCGCGGGCGTTCGCGATCTTCGCGCGCAACGGCCGCTGGATCGACTGGGCGTTCATCCGCCGCGTGCTCGATCGCGACGGCAACGTGCTCGAGGATCGCACCGTGCCGTACGACCCGATGCTGCCGCCCCGCGATCGCCTCGACCGGCTCGCGGCGGTCGGCGGCGTGCAGCCGAAGCAGGCGATCTCGGCGCGCACCGCGTTCCTGACCACGAAGCTGCTCGCCAAGATGGTGACGTACGGCTTCACCAAGACGGTGCGCGCCACCGACATCAAGGCGGCGGGCAAGACCGGGACCTCGAGCGCGACGATGGACACGTCGTTCGTCGGCTTCACGTCGCGGCACATCACGACGGTGTGGCTGGGTGACGACGATCGCATCCGCGAGCTCGGCAAGCAGGACGCGGCGTACATGACCGTGGTGCCGCTGTGGGCGCGCTACATGTACGAGGTCGCCCGCGACTTCCCGAACCCCGAGATCCCCTGGGAGGTCCCGCCGGGGGTGAACCCGCGCGACCGCGGCGAGCACTCCAGGGGCCGCACCGGGTCGCAGATGCCGCTCATCTACCGGCACGCGGAGAAGCCGCCCGAGGAGGACAAGATCGACCTCGGAGGGCTGGGGGCCCCGCCGGCGTGAGACGAGGACGAGGGAGAGGGGAGACGTAGAAGGGTAAGGGGAAGGGTGAGCGTGGGGGTAAGGCGAAGAGGCGGGTGGTGCGTTGAAGCGATCGGCAGCAGGCCCGTCATAGGGGCGGGTCCCGGAGTAGGATCATGGCCAGCGTGCGCCCGGACACAGTCACTGACCCGCTCATCGGCCAGACGGTCGGTGGGAGGTACGTGCTCTTGCGGCGCATCGGCAAGGGCGGGATGGGCGTCGTGTACGAGGCCGATCACACCGGGCTCGGCAAGCGCGTCGCGGTCAAGCTCCTGCTCGACAAGTACACCGACGACCCCGAGGTCGTCGCGCGCTTCCACCGCGAGGCGCGCACCGCGAGCGCGATCGGCGACGAGCACATCGTCGAGGTGACCGACGCCGGCATGCACGACGACGGACGCAGCTACATCGTGATGGAGCTGCTCGAGGGCGCGAGCCTGGCCGAGGCGCTCGACGCGAGCGGGCCGATGCCGGCGGCGCGCGCGGTCGACATCGTGCGCCAGGTGCTGCGCGGCCTGGGCGCGGCGCACGCCAAGGGCATCGTCCACCGCGACATGAAGCCCGAGAACGTCTTCCTGGTGACCAAGGGAGACCGGGTCGACTTCGTCAAGATCATGGACTTCGGCATCTCGAAGTTCCTGATGTCGACGGAGAGCAAGGTGCGGCTGACCGCGACGGGCGCGGTGATCGGCACCCCCGTCTACATGGCGCCCGAGCAGGCGATGGCGCTCGGCGAGGTCGACGCGCGCGTCGACCTGTACGCGGTCGGCGTGATGCTCTACGAGCTGCTCGCCGGGCATCCGCCCTTCCAGGCGCCGAGCTACATCGCGCTCGTGACGCAGCACCTGAACCTGCCGCCGCCGCCGATCGCCGCCGAGCGGCCGGACCTGCCGCGCCGGCTCGCCGGCGCCGTGCACCGGGCGCTCGAGAAAGATCCGGCGCGGCGCTTCCAGACGGCGGCCGAGATGGCGGCGGCGTTCCCGCCGGCGGAGGCGCTGGTGCCGGGCTTCTCCGACCAGCTCGACACGCTCGGCTCGAGCACCGACCTCGGCGCGAGCCGGACGTCGGCGGAGAGCCCGATGGCGCTCCATCGCGCGCTGCCGGGGAACTACTCGACCCCTGGCACGTCGTTGCCGTCGGGGAGCCAGGGCGTGCGCATGCC
>JAIOII010001621.1 GCA_019912685.1 Kofleriaceae bacterium | reverse complement strand
CTGATGGCCAGCCGCGCCACCCGCGTTCGCGGCATGGACCAGATCCGCGCCGCGCGGCCGGTCATCGCCGATCACGCTGCGGCCGGTGACTCCGACGCGGCCTCGTACGTGCGCGCGATCGACCGCTGGCTCGAAGCCGCGCGCTGACGACGATCGGACGCATCCAGATGCCGCGGATGGTGTCAGAGAGCGCATGACGCGCTCCGCGACGCTCGCGCTGGGGGTTCTCGCTTCGGTCGTCCTGGTGCCCGCGGCGGCGGCCGACGTCCTGCGGTCGACGCTCGGTCAGCCGCTGCGCGAGGTGTCGCACTCGGTCGACATCACCGTCGACAAGGGCATCGCGACGTACCGCGTGCGGCGCGTGTTCGCGAACCCGGGCGACGTCGCGGACGAGGCCGGGCTGGCGATCGACCTGCCGTTCGGCGCGGCGGCGACGGGGCTGCGCATCCGCGCGCGCAGCCGCTGGTACGACGGCGAGCTGATGGAGCGCGAGAAGGCGGCGCAGCTCTACCAGGAGCTGACGGGCAAGGGCGCGTTCGCGCCGAAGGACCCGGCGCTCTTGCAGTGGCTGTGGGCCGACAAGCTGTACCTGCAGGTGTTCCCGGTGCTGCCGGGGCAGGCGTCGACCGTCGAGTACACGCTGACCGTGCCGACGAAGTACCAGGGCGGGCGCGTGTTCCTGTCGTACCCGCGGCTGGCGGCGCCGGATCAGACGCGTGGTGACGGCGAGGACGGCGGCGAGCCGGCCGAGCCGGAGAGCCGGCCGCTCGCGACGCCGGTGGTGACGGTGGCGCCGGCGTGGGGCGACGCGACGACGAAGGTCGTCGTCGACGGGATGCGCGTGACGCCGGGGATGCCGGTGGTGCTGCACGCGGCGGCGCGGCCGCCGTGGGCCGACGCCGTCGAGATGGCGGGCGACGCGAGCTACGTCGCGAGCACCGTGGTCGTACCCGCGACGGCGGCGGCGAAGAAGACGTACGCCGAGGCCAAGGTGACGCTCGCGATCGCGCACACGTTCCGGAGCGATCTGCGGGTCGATCTGATCACGCCGAAGGGCGCGCGCATCGTCGTGCACGACGGCAAGGGCGGCGGCGAGAACGACGTGAAGGGGACGTTCCCGGTGAAGCTGCCGGCGGGGACGGCGGGGGCCGGCGAGTGGCGGCTCGTCGTGTCGGACCATGCGGCGCTCGACGTCGGCACGGTCGACGCGTGGGCGCTCGAGCTCGGCGCCGGCGCCGCGGCGGTGAAGGCCGCGGCGAGCGACCTGCCGCTCTTCATCCCCGACGCGCCGGAGAGCGCGAACGACGCCGGGCTCGCGATCATCGAGCTCGCCCCGCCGAGGATCGACGTGGTGGCGGCGCGCCTCGGCAAGGTGGTCGCGTCCGACAAGCACGCGTTCGCGCGGCTCGAGCTCGACGTCGCGCCCGAGCTGCGCCCGCTGCCGGTGAAGCCGAAGGTCGTGTTCGTCGTCGACGGCTCGCGCTCGATCGGGCAGGACGGGATCGACGCGCAGCTCGCGATGGCGCAGGCGTACCTCACGCACGTGCCCGACGCGGTGGCGGAGATCGTCGTCTACCGGCGCACGGCGAGCCGCCTGTTCGGGGCGCTCGTGCCGGCGGGGGAGGTAGCGAAGCGCGTCGCCGACGCGCGCAAGGCCGGCAAGCTCGCGCCCGGCAACGGCAGCGCGCTCGACGAGGGCGGCAAGCTCGCCGCCGCGATCCTGCGCGGCGAGAAGGCGGGCAAGGACGGCCTGCGCGTCGTCCTGACCACCGACGAGCTCGTGCGCTCGAGCCTCGACCGCAAGGCGGCGCTCGCGTCGCTGGCGGCGTTGCCCAGGGACGCGATCGTGCACGTCGTCGTGCCCGAGCTCGACGGCGGCGAGACGATGACGCTCACGCGCGACGACGCCACCGAGCTCGCGCCGCTCGCCGCCGCGCACCGCGGCATGATGGCCCGCGTCCACGGGCTGCCGGCGAAGACGCCGAAGGAGCTCGCGCGCACCGTGCTCGGGCTCGTGCGCCCGATGCAGCTCGACTACGTGAAGCTCGCCGGGCTCGACATCGAGCGGAGCGACGGCGACCGCTTCGACGGCGGCGGCGCCGCGGTCCTGCGCGAAGGGAGCGGCCTGCGCTCGATGCAGGATGTGGCGAAGGTGCCCGACGCGGTGACCGTCACCGGCAAGATCTGGGGCGATGCGTTCAAGCGTACGGTCGCCGTCGATGCGCGCTTCTCTCGCGCGACCGCTGCCTGGGTCTTTTCCGAGGACATGTACGACGAGCTCTCCGAGTCCGAGCAGCTGAAGGTCGCGATGTTCGGGCGCGCGGTGTCGCCGGTGACGTCGTACCTCGCGATCGAGCCGGGCGTGCGGCCGTCGACCATCGGGATCGATCGTCCCGGGCAGGGCAGCTTCGGCTTCGGTCGCGCGGGTTTCGGAGTGGGTGGCGGCGGCGCCGGCATGCGTACCAAGCCCGACCTCATGAAGCTCGTCGCCGCCGGCGCCCGCGCGTGCGTCGCGAAGCACAAGCCGGCGGCCGGCTGGCAGGTGCGCCTCGACGCCGAGAGCACGAAGGACGAGGTCGTCGACGTGAAGCCGATGATCGGCGACCGGCTCGCGATCACCCCGTGCCTGGTCGAGGCGGTGTGGGCGGTGCGCCTCGACGCCAGCTTCGACGCGACGCGCGAGATGCACACGCTGCTCTTCAGGTGATCTTGCGGTAGGGTGCGGCCTGCCATGGCGACGGATGATCCCGAGCTCGCCGACATCCACCTGACCGACGTGCCGCGCCTGGCCGGCGGCCTCGGCGCGGTCACGTCGACCGCGCGCTTCCTCCGCCGCGAGAGCGGGCTCGGGCGCGGCGCCAAGGCGCTGCTCGCGATGAACCAGCCGAGCGGGTTCGACTGCCCGGGCTGCGCGTGGCCCGAGCCGGCGCACCCCGCGCGCCTCGAGTTCTGCGAGAACGGCGCCAAGGCGATCGCGGAGGAGGCGACCACGCGCCGCGCCACGCCCGAGCTGTTCGCCGCGCGCTCGGTCGACGAGCTGCGCGCGCTCTCCGACTTCGAGCTCGGGCAGCTCGGCCGCATCACCGAGCCGATGGTCCTGCGCGCGGGCGACCGCCACTACCGGCCGATCGCGTGGGACGAGGCGTTCGCGCTCGCCGCCGCCGAGCTGCGCGCGGCCGGGCCGGGCGCGTCCGCGTTCTACACGTCGGGACGCACGTCGAACGAGGCCGCGTTCCTCTACCAGCTGGTCGCGCGGTGGTTCGGCTCGCCGCACCTCCCCGACTGCGCCAACCTGTGCCACGAGTCGAGCGGCGTCGCGCTCGCCGAGACGATCGGCGTCGGCAAGGGCACGGTGCAGCTCGACGACTTCGCCGAGGCCGACCTCATCCTCGTCATCGGGCAGAACCCGGGGACGAACCACCCGCGCATGCTCTCGACCCTGCGCGAGGCGGCGCAGCGCGGCGCGACGATCGTCGCGGTGAACCCGCTGCGCGAGCCCGGCCTCGTGCGCTTCTCGCACCCGCAGAAGCCGCTCGACGTCCTGCGCGGCGGGGTCGCGCTCGCCAGGGAGCACGTCGCGGTCCGCATCGGCGGCGATCAGGCGTTCTTGCAGGGCGTCGCCAAGGCGGTCCTCGAGCGCGACGCGATCGACCACGCGTTCGTCGCCGAGCACACGACCGGGCTCGACGCCTACCGCGCGCACGTCGCGGCGCTCGACTGGCGCGAGCTCGAGGTCCAGGCCGGCGTGCCGGAGGCGACGATGCGCGCGCTCGCCGACCGCTACGTCGCCGCCGAGCGTGTCATCGCGTGCTGGGCGATGGGGCTCACGCAGCATCCGCACGCGGTCGCGATGATCCAGGAGATCTCGAACCTGATGCTGCTCCGCGGCAACATCGGCAAGCCGGGCGCGGGGCTCTGTCCGGTTCGCGGACACTCGAACGTGCAGGGCGACCGCACGATGGGCATCACCGCCCGGCCCAAGGCCGGCTTCCTCGACGCGCTCGACCGCGACTTCGGAGAGGCCGGCTTCGTCGCGCCGCGCGGCGACGGGCTCGACACCGTCGACACCCTGCGCGCGATGCGCGCCGGCCGCATCACCGCGCTCGTCGCGCTCGGCGGCAACCTGGTCTCGGCGACGCCCGACACCGACGTGACCGCGGCGGCGCTCGACGGCTGCCGCTTCACGCTGTCGATCGCGACCAAGGTCAACCGGACGCACCTCCACCCCGGCGCGACGGCGCTGCTCCTGCCGTGCCTCGGGCGCACCGAGGTCGACGCGCAGGCCGGCGGCCCGCAGTTCGTCACCGTCGAGGACTCGATGTCGGTCGTGCACCGCTCGCAGGGCGTCCTCCAGCCGATCAGCGAGCACCTGCGCAGCGAGCCGGCGATCGTGTGCGGCCTCGGCCGCGCGCTCCTCGGCGACGTCCTCCCGTGGGACGCCCTCGTCGGTGACTACGACGGGATCCGCGCGCTCATCGCCCGCACCATCCCGGGCTTCACCGACTTCAACACGCGCGTGCGCGAGCCCCACGGCTTCGTGCTGCGCAACGCCGCGCGCGAGCGCGACTTCTCGGGCAGTGGAGGCCACGCCCGCTTCACCGTCGGCCACGCCCCCGACCTGCGGTTGCCACCCGGCCGCCTGCGCATGATGACGATCCGCAGCCACGACCAGTACAACACGACGGTCTACGGCCTCGACGATCGCTACCGCGGCATCAAGGGCGAGCGCCGCGTCGTCCTCATGAGCTCCGCCGACATGGTCGCGCTCGGCCTCGTCGAGCGCCAGGTCGTCGATCTGATCAGCGAGTTCGACGGCGCCGAGCGCCGCGTCACCCGCTTCATCGTCGTCCCCTACGACATCCCGCCCGGCAACTGCGCGACCTACTTCCCCGAGGCGAACCCGCTCATCCCGCTGGAGAGCGTCGCGGCGAAGTCGAACACGCCGACGTCGAAGTCGGTCGTCGTCCGCGTGGTTCCGACCGAAGCCTAGAACTCGAAGTGGATGACGCCGCCGACTTCCTTGGCGGTGACCGTCGGCGCGACGATGATGTTGCGCTTCTTGCGCGACGACAGCGGGCGCTCCGTGCCCGGCTTCTTCGGCGCGATGTAGCCCTTGTAGAAGAAGTAGCCGGCGGCGAGGCCGGCCACGATCGTCACCGGGACGCCGATCTGCGTCAGCTTCTTGCCGGTGAGGCCGTCCTTGCAGGGCTGCAGGTCCGAGTCCTCGGGCGTCTCGTCGTGGCACTTCGACGGATCCGAGAGGTTGTCGGGTGAGCCCTCGTTCGGCTTGATGAGGCCGAAGTAGCCGTAGGCCCAGGTGCCGGCGCCGATCGCCGTCACCGCCGTGGTCGTCCAGAACAGGGCGCGCGCGCCGCCGCCCGGGCGCTCGTGATCGGAGACGTGGCCGGTGATGATGCGGTTGTCGCCGCCGCCACCGCCGACGCCGCCACCACCACCGCCCGGACCGATGTCGCCACCGGCGCACGCGGCGAGCGCGTTCTTCTCGAGGTCGACCTTCTGCGTCGCGTCCTTGCCGCCCTCGACCGTGACCTTGCCCTCGTGGCGCAGGTAGCAGTCGGCCTCGACCGCGAGCTTGTAGTCGCCGGCGTCGAGGCCGGTGATGCGCGCCGTGCCGCCGATGATGTTGCCGCGCGCCTCGCCGTCGAGGAACACCGTGCCCGCGTCGACGTTCGCCTTCACCACCAGCGTGCCCTGCGTCGTGGCCCCGGTGATCTTCGCATAGAGCTTCTTGCCCCAGTTCGTCAGCGCCGCGCCCGACGCCTCGCCGAACGGGACGACCTCGGTCGTGCTGCGCTCCGCCGACTTGGTCTCGACGTTCAGGAGCTTGAGCGACACCTGGTAGCCGTTCGAGCGCTTCTCGACCTTGCCGTAGAGCAGGCGGTCGGCCGCGAGCTCGGCGCCGATGGCGGCCATGCAGGCGTTGGCCTCGCTCTCGCACCCCGAGAGCAGCTTCATCTCGATGAGATTCTTGTCACTGCCCGGGGCCAGGGCGAACGGGCCCGTGCCGGCGCGGGCGCGCTGGCGCAGCGCCTCGGTGAGCGCCTCGGCGAACTGCGTCGCCTTGGCGTCCATGCTGCCGTCGTCGACGATCTCGAGGCCGAGGATGGCGATCGACGGCTTGCCCGCGAACGCAGGGCTCGCCACCGCGAGGATGGCGAGTGTGATCAGGATACCCAGGATGCGCTTCATGACTCCCCCGGTTGCGCGGAGTATACACACACTACCACCAAGTGAGACCGGCTTTCCTCCGCACGCTGTCGGCTCGCATCCTCGCCGGGTTCGCGCTCCTGATCATCGTGTTCGGCGCCACGATGATCTGGATCGTGGCCTACATGAATGACCTCCGTTCGGAGATCGAGGTCATCCGTACGCGCTACCTGAAGCTCACGATCGCCTCCAAGGACCTCGCGGGGCAGCAGCAGATGGTGTTCGCCTACCTGCGCGACGAGATGGCGGACGAGGGCACGCCGACGATGGTCGGGCGCCGGCTGCATCGCCTGCGCACGGCGCGCACCGACCTCCTCGAGCGCCTCTCGTCGACGCTGGCCGGGATGCGCGACCTGCCGCGCGGCCACGGCACGGTCGTCCGCAAGTACCAGGACCGCACCGCGTCCATGAAGCGCGCGGTCGAGCAGCTCGGTGAGACGTACACCACACTCCTCGCCGCCCCGCCGATCGACCGCTCGCTCGGCGCGGATCCGCCGGTCGGTGATCCGGCCAAGCTGCAGGCCGCGGTCGCCGCCAAGCAGCAGCTCCTCGATGCCGAGTACCGGCTCTTCCAGTCGATGGGCGAGCTCGCCGATCAGCTGCGCGTGCGCACCGAGCGCATCGCCGCCAACCTCGAGTACAACGCCTCGCGCCTGCGCCTCTACACCGGCGTGATGGGCCTCGTCGCCTTGCTCGCCGGGCTGCTCGTGACCGCGTGGGCGGCCCTCGCGCTGCGCCCGCTCGGACGCCTGCGCAGCGCCTCGCGCCGCATCGCCGCCGGCGAGTACGGCAACCGCATCGACGAGAGCGGCCCGGCCGAGGTCGCCGACCTCGCGCGCGAGTTCAACGCGATGGGGCGCGCCGTCGAGGAGCGCGAGCGCGAGCTCGTGCGCTCGGAGCGGCTCGCCGCCGTCGGCAAGATGGCGGCGATGATCACGCACGAGGTGCGCAACCCGCTGTCGTCGATCGCGCTCAACACCGAGCTCCTCGAGGAGGAGCTCGCCGAGGCGCCGGGCGAGGCGCGCGACATCTGCCGCGCGATCACGCGCGAGGTCGATCGCCTGACCGCGATCACCGAGGAGTACCTGTCGTTCGCGCGCCTGCCCAAGCCGCGGCTCGCCGCCGGCTCGCTGACGTCGCTCGTCGACGACCTGGCGCGCTTCGTGCGCGAGGACCTCGCGGCGCGCAAGGTCGAGCTCGTGGTCGAGCACGAGGCCGACGTGCCGCCCGCGATGTTCGACGACGGGCAGATCCGGCAGGCGCTCCTCAACCTGGTCCGCAACGCCTCCGAGGCGGTCGCCGGGCGTGGCGCCGGGCACGTCTGGGTGCGGACCTCGTCCACCGAAACCCGCGTAACCGTGGCGGTTGCCGACGATGGTCCGGGGATCGCGCCCGAGCTGCGCGAGCGCCTCTTCGATCCGTTCGTCTCGACGAAGGACGGCGGCACGGGCCTCGGCCTCGCGCTCACGCACCAGATCGTGAAGGATCACGGCGGCGCGATCCAGGTGACGTCGGCGCCCGGGCAGGGGGCGACCTTCACGATCGAGCTGCCGAGGGCGTGAGCGCGCGCCCGCAGTTGCGCCCGCGGACGGCGCGGGGGACAATTTTTTCCGAGGGATGGACCACGACCCGCCGCCGCACGAGAAGCGAAAGCACCACCGGACCGGGGTGACGCTGCTCGTCGAGTACGACGCGCCGGAGGAGCTCCTCACCGACTACACCGACAACCTGTCGACGGGCGGGACGTTCATCGCGACGTCGCGCGAGCTCGAGATCGGCGCCTCCGTGCGCCTCGCGCTCTCGTTCCCGGGGCTGCTCGAGCCGGTCGGCATCGACGGCGTCGTGCGCTGGGTGCGCGAGGGCGACGAGCCCGGCGTCGGCATCGAGTTCCTCGAGGGCGAGGGCCGGACCCGGCTCGCCGAGGTGATCGAGCGCATCCGCTCGAAGGACCCGAAGACGGTGTCGCGGCTCGTGCGCGTGCTCGTCGTCGAGGACAACCCGCACGTCGCCTCGTTCCTGGGCGACGGCCTGACCGGGTCGAGCCGGCGCGCGGTCGACGTGTCGTTCCACGTGCGCACGGCTGCCAACGGGCGCGAGGCGCTCGAGCTCCTGCGCAGCGAGCCGTTCGACGCGCTCATCATCGACATCTACCTGCCGGTGATCGACGGGCCGCACGTGATCGAGAAGGTCCGCACGGCGCTCGGGATGAAGCACCTCCCGATCATCGCCGTGTCGGCCGGCGGGCCGGGCGCGCGCGAGGCGGCGCTGGCCGCCGGGGCCGACATCTTCCTCGACAAGCCGATGCGGCTCCGCCAGATCGTCGAGACCATGCGCCAGCTCATGAAGCTGTGATGCCGATTTGATGTCGGGGCGACGCGGAACGGGAGTAGATTCCGCGGCCATGAGGAACGTGGCACTGGCGCTGGTCCTCGCGAGCGCGGCGTGCGGCAGCGCCGCGACCGGCGTGGGCGATGACGACGGCGATGACGGC
>JAIOII010001620.1 GCA_019912685.1 Kofleriaceae bacterium | reverse complement strand
GAACTTGGGCACCGCCTGGTCGATCGACCACTCGACCCGGCGCAGGGTCGCGGTCGCCGCGCCCGCCTGGCGCTCGTCGCGCGCGAAGAGCCACGTGAGGTACAGGCGATCGTCGTCGCTGAGCAGCGAGCGATCGGGCGCGGGGAACGGGCCCGCGTCCGTCGCGACCGCCCGCGCGACCTCGTCGAAGTCGTCGTTGCCGCTCTTGTCGAGGAGCGTCACCTCGACCACGTGCCCCTGCGCGTCGAGCGTGATGCTCGCGGTCGCCGCCAGCGAGCGGTCGTTGAGCGGGTGCTGCGGCGGCAGGCGCAGCCGGCAGTCCTCGAGGAACGCGGTCCAGTCGTCGCCGATGCGCGCGTACGCCTGATCGAGGTACTTCGCGCCGAAGGCCTTGCCGTCGGCGGGCGGCGGCGCGGGCAGCGGCGGCGGCGGCGTGAAGTCGGTCGGGTACGGCACCTCGCCGGACGCCGTGACCGTCGTGCCGCTCCTCGACGGCTTGCCGGGAGGACAGCCCGCGAGCGCGATCAGGCAGACGACCGTCCACAACCGCGGGAGGCGCTTCATTCCCCTCCGACGATAGCAGATCAGGCGTCGGGGGCGGCGTCGGTGGGCGCATCGACGCCCGCGTCCACGTCGGGCGCATCGATCGGCGCGTCGATGCCGGCGTCGATCACGGACGGCACGTCGAACGTCATGATCGGGTTCGACACCCCGGCGCCGACGAACGTATCGAACGTGCCTCGGAACCATTCGGTGCCGCCCGTGTCCCGCCCGCTGACCTCGAGCTCCGCGCGGCCGAACGGCACCATGCGCGCCGCCTCGGCCTGCGCGAGCGACGCCATGACGCACGTCACCTGCGCGCTGCCGTCGAGCGTGTACACCGGGTAGACCGTCGAGCCGACGTTGGCCTGCTGCGTGACCGGCGACCCGTTCACGCGCAGCGCCACGCGCTGCATCGCGACCGCCGGCGCCGCCGTCGAGCACTCCATCCCCATCCAGCGGAGGAGGAAGAAGAACGTGCCGGTCATCGGCCGCGCCCACGCGTCCGGCGGCACCACGACCGTCACCTCGGCCGTGGTGTTGTACGTGACGTTCGCGTCCATCGTCGTCGTGACCGGGGCGGTCACGAGCGACGCACCGCCCGAGTCGAGCGGCGTCACCGACACCGTGTACGAGCCCGCCGGCAGCTCGGAGTAGGTCACCTGGCGCATCGCGCACGAGACCTGCTGCTGGCTGGGCAGCGGGCCGTCGAGATCGATCTGCACGGTGATGGCGCCCACGTCGAGGCAGCCGTCGTTGGTGAAGCCGGGCGCGGCCTCGCTGTTGAACGCCCACTTGACGACGTTGCGGGGCGGGACGAACACCTCGCAGGCGCGGCACTCGTCGAGCTCGTCGCCGTCCCCGTCGTCACACTGCTCGCCGCCCTCCATCACGCCGTCGCCGCACACCGGATCGTCGCCGCCGCACGCGGTGAGCCAGACCACGCCTGCGACCAGCAGCAGCGACGGCGCCCGCATCAGGCGCTCGCCTCGGCGCGCACCGTGAGGCCGAGGTGACGGCGCACCGCGAAGTACGACTCCGACGCGGCGTACGCGAGCAGGTCGCGCAGGCGCTCCTTCACCGGCAGCCCCGACGTCGACGCGGTCTCGGTCGCGATCGCCTTGGCCGCCGACTCGAGGTCGTTGGCCAGGATGAGCCCGACGCGGTTCGCGGTGAGGTCGGTCGCGCTGCGCCAGCCGGTCACGAGCCCGTTGCCGAGCCGCGGACCGAGCTTGTGCGCCAGCGCCGCCACCTGCTCGAGGTGCGCCCCCGGCACCGTCTTCTGCATGGAGACGCCGAGCCTCCGCGCGTCGTCCGACACCTGGACCTCGTTCGTGGTCGCGTTCGCCGCGACCAGGGCCGCGGTGAAGGCGTTCTCGATCTTGGGCAGGGTCTGGAGCGCGAACGTCACGAAGCGCTCGGGGCGCAGGTACGCGAGCCGCTTGCCGACCTCGAACGCGAGCTCGCGCTCGTCGGCCTTCTGCTGGTGGCTCGGCCCGACGAGGAGCGAAGGCGCGAGCCGGCCCTTGTCGGTCGTGTTGGCGACGCGCAGGCCATCGCCGCCGTCGAGCCACAGCATCGGCGGCGGATCGAGCGCGAGCACGCCGGTCGCGTACTTCACGACGCGGCTGACGAGCTTGTTGTCGCGCTCGACGTCGGTGCGCGCCGCGGGGTCGAGACCGAAGGCCTGCGGCGCCTCGGCGGTGGTCGCCGCGATCGAGCCGAGCGTCGACGCGAAGATCGCGCCGACGTGCCGGTCCTCGCGGGGGTGGATGACCGCCTTCTGCCACAGCTCCTCGGTGAGGCGCCGCGTCGCCGGGATGAACGTCGCCGGGCGGTACTTCACGTAGAGCGCGCGCTCGCTGTCGGACGCGGCGCCGAGGAAGACGAGCGCCTGGGCCAGGCACCACGCCTTGTCGAGCTCGCCCTCCTCCAGGTACAGCTTCGACAGCGCCTTGTAGACCTCGACGCGGTCGGGCGCGAACTGGAGCAGCGCCTGCAGCTCGCTGATCGCGTCGGCGCGGCGGGCCTCGCCGGCCTCGAGGTAGAGGTCGGCGAGCTGCTCGTGGCGCTGCATGTTGTCGGGATCGAGCTGCGCCGCGATCTCGAACGCCTCGATCGCCAGCTCGTTGTTGTTCAGGTGATCGAGGTAGAGGTCACCCAGGCGCGTCCACAGCTCGAGCAGCTTCTCGGGCTCGGCGTCGTCGCCCAGCCGCTTCAGGTGCTTGCGCACCGCGCGCGCCAGGTTCTTCCAGTCCTTGGCGTCGGTGAGCAGCTTGTCGACGGCCTCGAACGCCTTGGGCGTGCTGGGCGCGTCGTCGAGCGTCAGCGAGAAGCGCTCGACCGCGAGCTCGGTGTCGGCCAGCTCGTCGCGGGCGATGACGGCCGCGGCGTAGTGGTACTTCGAGCGGCGGGCCGGCGTCGTCTCCTGCTGCGCGAGCTCGCCGAGGGTCTCGACGGCGCGGCGCCACTGCTTGAGCTCGGTGTAGCACTCGAGCAGCTTGTGCAGGAGCTGGTGGCTCTGCGGCGCGAGCTTGAGCGCCTCGAGGAACGCGCCGACGGCGGTGCCCGGGTCCTTCAGCTTGCCGCGCTGGATCTCGCCGATCTCGTCGAGCAGCTTGACCTGGAGGTTCTCCGGCGCGCGATCGACGAGCGCGCGCTTGGCCTCGATGACCGTCTTCCACTCGCCGCGGGCGCCGCCGAGCTCGACGAGCGCCTGCAGCGTCTCCTCGTGGCCCGGATCGCGCTCGAGGGCGCGGCGGAACGCGTTCTCCGCCTTGCGATCGTCGCCGAGCGCGCGGGCGGTGACGCCGAGGCGGTACCAGATGTCGGCGACCTGGCCGTCGGCGAGGCCGGTGCGGTGGCGGGCGAGGACCTCGCGGTAGCGACGGTCGATCTCCTTCCACTGCTCCTCCATCGTCGCGCTCGAGCCCTCGGCGGCCTGCGCCGCCGTGATCATCGTCTGGGCCAGCCCCAGCGCCGCGTCGAGGTTGTCGGGGTCGGCCTCGACCGCGAGCCGGTAGTGCTTGGTCGCCTTCTCGGTGCGGTGGAGCGCCTCGTAGGCCTGGCCGAGCTGCGTCTCGCGCCGCGCGCGCTCGAGGCGGTCGCCCGCCTCGCTGCGGCGCGCGAGCATCTCGAGCACCGGGATCGCGTCGTCCCAGCGCTCGGCCGCGACCAGGCGGTCGGAGACCTTCTCGCCGGCGGCGACGTTGTCGGGGTCGAGCTTGAGCACGCGCTCGAGGAGCGCGAGCGCCTGCGGCGTGTTCTCGAGCTTCTGCTCGGCGATCTCGGCGGCGCGGGTCAGCATCGCGATGCGCTCGCTGCGCTGCGGGGCCACGGCCTCGGCGCGGAGCAGATCGTCGATGGCGCTGGTCCACGCCGACTTCTTCTCGTGGAGCGCGGCGAGCGTCATGAGCGCGCGCGCGTGCTCGGGCTCGATCGCGAGCGCCTTGTCGAGGTAGCGCTCGGCGGCCTCGGCGTCGCCGTCCTCGGTGAGCGCCAGGTCGCCGGCCTCGGCCCAGAGGTTGGCGCCGCGGTTGCCCTCGAGCTCGGCGTGGCGCACGAGCGTGGCCACCGCCTTGTCCCACGCCTCGGTGCGGCGGTAGAGCCGCGCGAGCGCGGTGAGCGCCTGGCGGTTCTGCTCGTCGATCGCGAGCGCGTTCATGTGCCCCTCGATCGCGCGGTGCGGATCGTCGAGCTCCTTCTCGTGCACGGCCGCGGCCTCGAGGTAGAGCTCGACGCGCTGGACCGGGTTCTTCGACGCCGACACGTGGCGGTCGAGGAGCGACACGAGGTCGTACCAGGCGGCCTTGCCGCGCAGCGCGCGGGCGAGCCCGCGGTACGCGTCGTCGGCCGACGGGTCGACCTCGAGGATGCGCTCGTACGCCGCGATCGCGCGGTCCTCGGCGCCGTCCTTGTCGTCGAGCTCGGCGGCGAGCTTGCGCAGGATCGCGAGCCGCTCGCCCTCGGGCGCGACCTTCGCCTGCCGCTCGAGCGTGCGCAGGTAGTCGTCGGAGCGGCCGGTCTTGTCGTACAGATCGACGAGCGCCTTCAGCGCCTCGCGGTCGGCGCCGTCCTTCTCGAGCGCCGCCTCGTAACGCGCGATCGCGCCCTCGAGGTCGCCGAGCTTCTCGTGACGGAGCGTCGCCAGCTCGTGGCGCACGCCGGTGGCGCGGCCGGTCTCGCCGGCGGCGTCGAGCGCCTCGGCGCGCCGCTCGAGCACCTTGGCCAGGTTGCCCCAGCGCTCGTCGCGGCGGTAGAGCCGCTCGAGCGCGGCGAGCGCGTCGTCGTTGCCGTCGCCGACGTCGGCGGCGGCCTCGTAGGCCTCGAGCGCCTTCGACGTCTGCGAGAGCTGGCTCTCGCAGAGGTCGCCGAGCTGGAGGTAGATGTCGAGCTTGTGGTGCGCATCGGGCTCGACCTCGACGTACGCGCGCAGCGCGTCGGCGAGCTCGGACCACTTCTGCTGGCGGCGGAGCAGGTCGCTGATGCCGCGGTGCGCCTCGAGGCTCCCGGCGTCGAGCTCGAGCGCGCGGCGGAACGACGGCAGCGCGTAGTCGTAGCGATCGAGCCGCGCCGTGTACCAGGTGCCCAGGCGCGCCCACCAGCGGGCGGCGAGCCTCGGCTCGGTGACCTCGGTCGTGATCTCGGAGGCCTCGCTCACGAGCGTCGGCCAGTCGCCGGTGGCGGCGGCGAGCCGCTCGGCGTCGCCGACGATCGCGTCGTCGGCGGGCTCGAGGTGCATGGCGGCGGTGATCGCCTCGAAGGCGCGCTTCAGGTCGCCGACCATCTCCTCGTAGACCTTCGCGGCCTCGCGCAGGAAGCCGGCCTTGCCGGCGTGCTCGTCCTCGAGGTCGAGCTTGCCGAGGAGCACCTCGACGACGCGCTCGCCGTCCTTGGCGTCGCGCGCGGCGCGCTCGATCGCGTCGACCGCGTCGCGGGCCTCGGCGTCCTCGCGGTACAGGGCGAGCCAGCCGTCGAGATCGTCGGCGTCGGGGCGGGTCTGGACGAGCGAGACGCTCGCCGACTTGCAGGCGTCGCGCAGGGCCTCGAGCCACTCGACGACGCTCTTTTCGGCGACGTCGTCGCCGCCCTTGCCGGCCAGGTTCACCACCTCCATGTGGTGCTCGGCCATGAGCTCGTCGACGGTGACCGGGCCGACGCCGGCGCCGAGGAAGTAGTGCTGGTTGCGCGGCGGCTCGAACATGCCGAAGACGCGGTCGAGCATCGCGGCGAGGTCGGGATCGCCGTAGCGGAAGCCGACGAACACGAGCGTGCCGTCGACGTAGAGGTCGCGCGCGTAGTCGCGCAGATCGACGGCGCGCGCCAGGGCGCGGCGCACCGAGTGCGGCGTGACGACGTACGTGTCGAAGCTGCCGAGCATCTTCACGAGCGTGCGGCGGCGGTGCGAGAGCCCGCCGAGCTCCTGGTACGTGACGACCTTGGGCGAGGGCCAGCCCTCGGGCTTGTGCTCCTCGAGGGCGCGCTCGAGGACGTCGCCGGGGAACGTGGTCCACACGTGGCGGAACGGCAGCTCGGCGATCGCGGTCGCGATGTGCGGGAGCTCGGGCGGGGTGCGCCACGTCTCCTCGACGACCTTGTCGCAGGCCTCCTCGCCGAGCGCGCGGGCGAGGAACCCGACGGCGCGGACCAGGCTCCCCTTGTGGAGCAGCCGGTCGAGGTCCTTGGCGGCCGCGGAGTCGCCTTCGCGGCCGCGGGTCTCGAGCTCCTTGTTCAGCCGCTCGAGGAGTTGTTTCCAGCTCGGTACACCGATTCCCGCACCGACCACGAGGGCAGCTCGACCTGCCTTGATCGCTTCGACGAGGGACTCGGGGATCGTGTGCTCAGGCATCCTGAACCCCCAGGTCTTTCACTTCAGTTGTTGGACGAAGAACGCGCTACCGCCCCCAGGGAGGTAGCGGCGCGCACCGTATCGGGCCGCCCGGTCCGGCACAAGCCCGATCCGCATGGACCTCATCTGTCGCGTGTCGCGGGTGCCCGCGCGCGCCCCCGCCCCAGAGCGTAGAAGGGTAAGGGTAAGGGTAAGGGTAAGGGTAAGGGTAAGGGTAAGGGTAAGGGTAAGGGTAAGGGTAAGGGTAAGGGTAAGGGTAAGGATGCGCAGAAGCGCGGAGGGCAGCGGCCCCACGCGCCGGCAGTGCCCGCGTGCAGAGCACGGCGTCCCAGACTTCTGCGCTCTGCCCTTACCCTTACCCTTACCCTTACCCTTACCCTTCTACGGCAAGCGGCCGGATCTGCGATATAGAGCCCACTCCTCCATGGGCGCCGCCGCCGACATCGCCGAGATCTACCGGGCGTCGAAGAAGAAGAAGGACATCAACTGGTTCACCCAGCACGTCGCCCGTCCGCCGGCCGCCGTCCTCGTCTACCTGTTCAAGAACACGCCGATCACGCCCAACCAGGTGACGTTCCTGGCGACGCTCGTGGCGGCGGGCGCCGGGGCGATCTTCGTGGGCTGGATGGGCTGGGTCGGGCTCGTCGTCGCGGCGGCGGTGTTCGAGCTGTCGTTCATCCTCGACTGCGTCGACGGCATGCTCGCGCGCCTGCGCAAGATCGCGTCGCCGCTCGGGCACCTGCTCGACTTCCTGATGGACGAGCTGAAGGCGATGCTCATCTACGGGTGCGTCGCCGTGCGGCTGTGGCGGGAGAGCGGCGACGAGCGCCTCCTGATCGTCGGGCTCGCCGGCCTGTTCTGCCTGGCGTCGGGCATCGCGCTCACGTCGTTCATGCGCCGCCCCGAGTACAGCGGCAAGACGCCGACCGAGGACGGCGACCCGGCGCAGGTCGGCGGGCGCACCGGGCCGATCGGGATGGCGCTGTCGGGGCTCGAGTGGGCGGCGCGCGTCGTCGTCCACTACCCGCAGTACATCTGGATCTGCGCGGCGGTGAACCGCATCGACATCTACTTCTGGGCGTACGGCGCGGTGAACGTCTTGTACCTGGGGCTCTCGCTCTTGAAGATCTTCTTCCGTCTGGGACGATTCCGGTGAGCATGAACCCGAACGTGAAGCGCGCGATCGTGATCGCCGCCGGCCGCGGCAAGCGGCTCGGCACGCACACCGAGGAGCTGCCCAAGTGCCTCGTGCAGGTCGGCGCCCGGCCGATCCTCGGCTGGCAGCTCGCCGCGCTCGGCGCGGTCGGCGTCGACGAGGTCGTCATCATCCGGGGCTACCGCGGCGACGTGCTCGAGGCCGGCGCGCGGGCCCTCGCGCCGGCGCACATGAAGCTCGCGTTCGTCGACAACCGCGAGTGGGAGACCAACAACATCCTGCTCTCGCTGGCGTGCGCGCGCGCCGAGCTCGACGCGCCGGCGTACCTCACGTACTCGGACATCATCTTCACGCCGCCGGTGACGCGGGCGCTGGCGGCGGCGCCGGGCACGATCGACCTCATCATCGACGCCGACTTCCGCGACATCTACGAGGGCCGCACGCTCCATCCGCTCGAGGAAGGCGAGGTCTCCGACCTCGACGACGCCGGGCGCGTGAAGCGCGTGGGCAAGAAGTCGCTGCCGCCCGAGGACGCGCACGGCGAGTTCATCGGCCTCATGCGCGTGGCCGGCGAGGGCGTCGCCGCGCTCACGCGCACGCTCGACGCCGCGCTCGCGCGCTACGCCGGGCGCGACGAGGAGCCGTACCAGCGCGCCGCGCGCTTCCGCAACGCGTACCTGACCGACCTGCTGCAGGAGATGATCGAGCTCGGCGTCCCGATCACGCCGGTGACGATTCGCGGTCAGTGGCGCGAGATCGACACCGGGCAGGATCTCGAACGCGCGGTCCGGCTGGTAGAGTCTCGTCCCGAGGAATGGTCATGATCGCCGGAACCACCATGAAGCTACGCATCCTCTCGCTCCTCGCCGCTGTCGGGCTGGCCGCCTGCGACAAGCCATCCGAGGGCGACTGCAGGAAGGCGATCGAGAACATCCGCAGGCTGCTCGGCACGGACACGCTGACCGAGGACACGGGCCAGACCGCGGCCTGGATCCGCTCGTGCGTCGGCAGCGCGAGGAAGTCGTCGGTGAAGTGCGCGATGGAGGCGTCGACCGTCGAGGCGCTCCAGCGCTGCGGCCTGGTGAAGCCCGAGGACATGAAGGACCTCGCGCCGGCGCCGGCGCGAGGTCCTTCAT
>JAIOII010000168.1 GCA_019912685.1 Kofleriaceae bacterium | reverse complement strand
TTCCCGAGCTCGTCACGCCTGTCTTCCGCGGCAACCGCATCCTGCGTGACCGTGCGTGGCGCCGGCACCGACGGCGTCGCGCCCGCATCGAACACGCCATCGCGCGCCTGAAGAACTGGCGCGTCCTGCGCGACCATCGCCGCCGCGCGCGCCATCTCCCGGTCTCACTGAACGCCGTTGCCCTCCTCCACAACCTTCACCTGGATGAGTTACGGGACAACCCTTAGCATGATGAGATGCGGAGTCTGTTCACCTGTGTACTGGTGCTGACGGCATGTGGGGGCGGCGGCGGTGGCGACGAGATCGACGCCCGACCGGGGACCGACGCCCCGGACGGGCCGTCGGCCACCGCCCACTTCGATCCGCCGCCGCCGGCGAGCGGCGGCGACTGGGGCGCGGTGCCGTACCCATCCGACCTCTATCTCGACGCGAACGGCCGCATCGCGCTGACGTCCGTGCCGGCGGGGCCGAGCGCGCAGCAGGGCAACATCGACATGCTGCTCGAGGGGCTCGCCACCCTCGACGGCGCCGGCGTCACCGCCAACGTCTACTTCCCGATCGACGGGCCGCTGGCGAAGGCGTCGGTCACCGGCGAGGTCGCGACCCTCTACGACCTCGACGCGTCGACCGCCGGCAACCTGGTCACGGTCCCGACCGAGGTGCTGTGGCGAGAGGATCTCGGCGCGGTCGTCCTGGCGCCGCGCATCGGCAACGTGCTGCGGTCCGGCACCCGCTACGGCGCCGTGCTCACGAGCGCCGCGGCCGACCCCGCCGGATTCCCGCTGGCGCGCTCCCCCGACTTCGCCGCCGCCGTCGACTTCGCGACGACGCCGAGCGATCCCTCGGTCGCCGCGGCGCAGACCCACCTGCGTCCGCTCTTCGACCTCCTGCCCGACGCGAGCGAGGCCGCCATCGCCTCGGCGACGGTGTTCCGCACCGGGACCCACGTCGACGACACCCGGGCCATGCGCGACGTGATCGTCGCCGGGGCCTCACCCACGGTGACGGTCACCGCGGTCTACGGGCCGGCCGAGACCGGCGCCACCGGGCTCGAGGCCCTCTTCGGCGTGGCCGCGGCGGACGCCGTGCCGGGCAGCGACGAGAACGGCATCGGGCCCGAGCCACACAACCACGTCGCCGTGGTGATCCACGGGACGATCCAGCTGCCGAGCTTCCTGAGCGCGAACGGCGACGACGGCTTCCCGTCGCAGACCGGAGGCACGTGGACGATCAAGGGGACGCAGACCGTCGCGTTCACGCTGACGCTCCCGCGCAACTCGACGTGGACGAACCTGCCCGTGGCGATCTACGTGCACGGTCTCGGACGCACGCGCCAGGATCTCCTGGTCATGGCCAACACCGCCGCGCGCCAGAACGTGGCCGTGCTCGGCATCGATCTCAACCGGCACGGCAGCCGGACGATGAACCCGACGGACACGATGAACGAGATGCTGAACACCGCCGGCGCCGACGGCTTCGGCGACGGCGTGCCGATCGGGCTGTTCGCGCCCGTCCAGTTCTTCCATCTCGTCGGCAGCTCCGGCGGCATCCCGGCCGGCCATCCACGCGCGCTGGGCGAGAACCTGCGCCAGGCCGCGCTCGAGGTCGTCGCGCTCGCCGACTTCGTCGCCGACGGCTCGACGGCGCCGATCTCGAGCGCGGTCGCGCCGCTGTCCGGGGTCCCCGACGCCGTCTCGTTCCGCAACGACAGCGCGCTCATCACCGAGTCGCTGGGCGGGATGATCGCGGCGGTGGCGCTGACCGTCGAGCCGCGCATCTCGACGGCGTACATCTCGAGCGCCGCCGCCGGGCTTCCGTTCCCGGCGATGATGCACAGCCCCAACTACGGCTCGACCTTCCTCTCGGTGGTGTCGACGCCGTTCGACCTCGACAGCCGGATCGTGCTCTACGACGCCGAGAAGGACGCGCGCTTCGATCCGGTCGTCACCCTCGTCGACAGCGTGGTCGAGCGTGGTGACGCGCTGGCGTACGCGCCGCACACGCTGGACGGCTCGAAGCGCGGCGGCACGCCGCCCGACCTGATCTCGACCATGGCCTGGGGCGACGTGTGGGTCTCGAACGACTCGACCGAGTCCCTGGCCGGCGCCATGGGCCTCGGCCACATGCCGATGGCGGCGCCGATGCCCGCCGCGCAGCCTCTCCGCTACGCGAGCCTGGCGACCGTCGCGTCGCCGGTCAGCGGCAACCTCCCCGGCGGCCGCACCGCCGCGTTCCTGGTGTGGAACCCCGCCGGTCATGCGTGTCTGCGCAAGCGCGTCGAGCAGCGCAACTTCCAGCCCGTCTTCCCTCCGCTCGTCGCGCAGAACCCGCCGGAGATCATCGCCGACACGCAGGCGGCGCCGATCCACGAGCTGCTCGGCGAGCTCCTCGCCGACTTCGCCGCCGCGCGCGTGCTCACGATCCGCGACCCGTACGCGGACTGAGGTGATACGTTGTGGGGATGGGGAGATCTCGGATCGCCGTCCTGGCGGTGGCTGGTGTGCTCTGCGCGTGCGGGGGTGACGGCGACGGGACGACGCCGCCGGTCGACGAGAGCGGGCCGGTGTTCGACCCGGCGCACCTGCTGCAGATCGACATCGAGGTCGCGCCGGCGGACTGGGAGACGATCCGCGTCGAGCACTACGAGCTGTTCGACCGGCTCGTGAACGACTGCCCGGGGCCGCTGCC
This sequence comes from Kofleriaceae bacterium, assembly GCA_019912685.1. Taxonomy (GTDB): domain Bacteria; phylum Myxococcota_A; class Polyangia; order Haliangiales; family Haliangiaceae; genus UBA2376. Next base: position 6,516 of record JAIOII010000168.1, on the reverse strand, counting down.
GCCCGACCCCTACACGATGGTGCCGGCGACGGTGACGATCGACGGCGAGCGCCTGGAGAACGTCGGGCTGCGCAAGAAGGGCTTCCTCGGCTCGGCGAGCCGATCGCGCCCGTCGCTCAAGCTCGACTTCGAGGAGTTCGCGCCCAGGCGCGAGTGGAAGTCGCTCGAGCGCCTCACGCTCAACAACAACCAGCAGGACGACGCGCTCGTCGACACGTGTCTCGCGTACCGCGTGTTCCGGGACGCCGGGCTGCCGGCGCCGCGCTGCAACTGGGCCCACGTGCGGGTCAACGGCGTGAGCCTCGGGGTGTACTCGAACGTCGAGTCGGTGCGGCGTCGCTTCCTGCGCCGCTACTTCGACGACAGCACCGGCAACCTGTACGAGGGGCAGGTCGCCGACGTCCGCCCGGTGTGGGTCGACAACTACGAGGAGAAGTCGGGCAACAGCGGCGATCGCTCGGACCTGGCGGCGCTCACGGCGGCGGCGGCGGCGCCCGATGACGTGCTCGTCGCGCAGCTCGAGGCGGAGCTCGACGTCGACGCGTTCCTGACGTTCTGGGCGGCGGAGGTGCTGGTCGGTCACTGGGACGGCTACGCCGGCAACCGCAACAACCACTACGTCTATCGCGATCCGACGTCGGGCCAGTTCCACTTCCTGCCGTGGGGACCCGACTCGGCGTTCGGCGATCCCAACCCGTTCCTGGCGACCGAGCCGCCGCCGTCGGTGTGGGCCAACAACCACCTCGCGACGCGCCTGCATGCGCTGCCCGAGATGCGCCAGCGCTATCGCGAGCGCTTGCAGGCGCTCCTCGCCGACGCGTGGGACGAGGCCGCGCTCGTGGCGGAGGTCGATCGCGCCGCGGCGATGTTCGCGCCGCACGTCCACGTGCGCGCCGACGCGCACCAGACGGCGCTGGCGAACGTGCGCAACTTCATCCTGGCGCAGCGCGGCCGCCTCGAGGCCGACCTGGCGACCGACCCGCGCTACGAGCTGCCGCTCGCGTCGAGCTACTGCGTCGGCGTGGCGGGCACGGCGCGCGGCAGCTTCATGGCGATGCGCGCGAGCTTCCCGCCGGCGAACCCGTTCAACGGCTCGGGCACGCTCGAGGTGACGCTCGACGGCACGCCGCTCGTCTTCACCAACATCTCCGCGGCGTCCGGCCCCGACAACGATCCCAGCCAGCCGCGCATCGCCGCGGCCGTCTACGGCCTCTCGGAGGGCGGCGAGCTCACGCTCCCCGTGCTCCTCGTCGACCCCGAGCTCTACGCGGCGCGCACGCTCCCGGTCGACGGCTACGACGTGTTCGGCATCCTCCTGCGCACGAACGTGAACACCGGCGGCGGCCGCCTCGAGACCCTGGGCTTCCTGCAGGGCACGCTGACCCTCACGGCGGCGCCCGAGGCCCCGAACGAGCTGGTGACCGGCACCTTCGAGCTCGAGATCCTGCGGTAAGCCGGGCTCGGACAACTTTCCACGCAACCGCGGCGCGGCGCCGTCGATAGCCCGGGCATGTCGAATGCCCGAGCTCGGCACCGGTCCCCGATCCACCTCGCGCCTCACGCGCTCGCTGCGACGCTCGCCGCGCTCGCGGTGACCGCGACGCGCGCGGCCGCCGACGATCCGTCGCCCGTGCTGCGGTCCCGGCACGTCGTCGCGACCAGCGCGATCCTCACCGGCCCGCGCTGGTACTTCCGCGAGTCGAGGGGCGGCGCCGTCGGCGTCCGCCGCGGCGACGCCGTCACCGCCGTCTTCGGCCGCGACCTCTTCACCGGCGACGCGCGCGCGGCCCTCACCCTCGAGGCCTACGCCGGCACCGCCTTCGGCGGCCGCGGCCGCACCGCGCACGCCGGTGTCTCGTTCGGCGTGAAGGCCCGCACCGCGCGCCGCCTCGAGCTCTCCACGTCGATCGCGATCGTCGATCACCTCGATCCCTCCGACGTCCTCCAGCTGACCATCGGCGCCGGCTTCATCGCCCAGCTCGCCTACGACCTCGACGGCGCCCCGCCGTTCTCGACCCGCATCCTCCTGCGCGCCGAGCTCCAGCAGCCGACGTCGACGCTGGTCTCGCTCGACACCTTCATCGGCCTGGGCACGCGCTGGCAGTGATCTCCGCATTTCTCTCGTCACGCGATCCGCTGCACGTCTCGCTCCGTGTCGTGCGCGAGGTCGGTCGCCTGCGCCGCCCCGACGCCTACGCCGCGATCCGGCGCGCGGTCGCCGTGTGCATCGGCCGCACCGACTTTCGCATCGTCCACACGAGCATCCAGGACAACCACATCCATCTCCTCGTCGAGGCGAACGACAAGCGCGCCCTCGCGAACGGCCTTCGCGCGTTCATGATCTCGGCGACCCGTCACCTCAACGCGCTCCGCGGCCGCCGCGGCACCGTCTTCCCGACGCGCTACCACGCCGTCCCGCTCACCACACCGAAGCAGGTGAGGGCCGCGCTCTGCTACGTCCTGAACAACTGGCGCCGCCACCGCGAGGACCTCGCGGGCGCCGAGGCGCGCCGCGCCAGCGTCGATCCGTACTCGACGGGCATCCTCTTCGGCGGCTGGCGCGGCCTCTCGCAGTTCTTCCCCATCCCCGACGGCTACCAGCCGCTCCCGGTCTGCGGCCCGCGCACCTGGTCCCTCACGGTCGGCTGGCGCAAGTTCCATCCCCTCATCGGGCTGCGCGAGACCCCCGGCCCCGAACGCCACCTTCCGATCGCATGATTCGACCGACCCTTCTCGAGGAGCAGGCACGATGAAGAAGCTCATCGCCGTGATCGCGATCGTGTGGGGCGTGGCGGTCATCTACCGCGGCCTCGACGCCGGCCTCCCCAGCTCGCCGCAGGGCGGGCGCGCGTGGGGCGAGCTCGCGGCGTTCGGCTTCGCCGTGGCGATGGTGCTCCTCGGCGTGCGCCACCTCTGGCGGGTCACGACCGACGCCGACCCGGCGATCGGCGCCGGCACCTTCGTCTTGATCCTGGCCATCGCCGCCGCCGCGACCGCCGGCGCCATGAAGTGGAAGGGCACGGCCAGGGCGGGGGACCTCCCCGCGTCGATCTCCTGTGAAGCGGTGCTCGATCACATGCGCACGCTCATCGCCGCGCGCGATCTCGACGGCCGCGCGGTCGCGCAGTTCGACGCCCGGCGCCCCGGTCTCCTGGCCCGGTGCGACTCCGCAAAGGACGTCCGGCAGAACACGTGCATGATGTCCGCGCAGACGGTCGACGAGCTCGCCCGCTGCGCTCCGTGACGTCTCAGCGCGCGTCGTCGGTCGCTCCGAGTGCGCCGACGCCCTCCAGCGCGAAGACGTCGAGTCGCTCGCGCACCACGTCGAGCACGAGCGATCGCCCGTCGGAGGACACGAAGGCGCCCTGGAACGTCAACGATCCGGTCTCCGGTCCTTCGCGCAGGAGCACGTCGTAGGTGCCGTCGAGCTGCATCCGGGCGACCACGTGTTGCCCTTCCTCGACGCCGGCAACGATCCAGCCGTCGCCGCGTGGGTGCCACGTCACGGAGCGTGGAGCGAGCGTGCCGCGCGGCGCGACTTCCCGGAACGAACCCGAGTCGACGTCGAGCAGCCAGACGGCCCGCGCGACCTCGCGCGGCGGCGCCCACGCGACGCTCGTGCCGTCAGGCGAGAGGTCCACGAGCGGGCGCGGGCCCGCGGCTCGTCGCAGCGCCTCGCCGGTGGTGCCGCCCGTGGCCACGTCGAAGCGCTGCACGGTCAGGTCCGCTCCGATCCGCACGAGCACGCAGCGCGCGGGCGACGCGAGCGCGCACCGGACGTACGGACAGACGCCGCGCCGTGGCTCGGACCAGAGCACGCGCTCGGACGCGTCGTCGCGGCGCACGATCTCGCAGATCTCGGCGTCGTCGCGCGCTCGCCGGCGCGTGACGATCAGCGCGCCGTCCGAGACGGCCGGCATCGAAGAAGACGCACCCCGCTCCGCGAGGATCTCGCGCGACGGCGCACCGCGGCCGTACGTCATCGCCGTTGCGCCCTCGCCGGTCACGCGATGTCCCAGCACGCCTCCCTCGGGCGTCAGCATCGTCGGCTGATTGCGGCCCTGCTGGCCGGGCAACGGCGTCAGCGCACCCGCCGCGCGACCCTCCGCGTCGAGCGCGACGGCCTCGATCGTGCTCAGCGTTCGATTCTTGATGTAGACCAGCCGGCCGGCGGCGAGCTGCATCCAGTCGATGAAGCTCTCCTGCCACCGGTACGTGCACACCGGCGCCACGCCGTCCCAGCGCCCGTCGACCACGCCGATCGCGCACAGCTCGGAGCCCCGGCTCTGGAGCGAATCGACGGCCGAGTACAGGAGCTGCCGCCCGCTCGACCAGACCAGCCCGCTCGTGTCCGACAGCGCGCCCGCCGGGAGCCGCTCCGTCCGGCTGCCGTCCGCGGCGTAGACCTCGAGCACGAAGCGTGTGTCATGCGTCTCCTTGCGGGCGACGATCGCGGCGACCCACGCCCCATCGGTCGACCAGGCGAGCTGGTAGCTGTGCTCCCCCGTCGCGAACGAGGTCAGGAGCTGGTCGTCACCGCCGGTGAGCGATGCCACCGAGATCCCGCTCGGGCCGACGATCGCGAACCGGTCCGCTGCCGGCGCCAGCCACGCATCGCGGGTGCCCGTGCGGATCAGCTCGAACGCTCCGTCGCCGACATCGAGGGCGCCGACCGCGGGGCCGTCGCCGTTCCGTCCACCGATCAGCACGCGCTGTCCATCCGGGAAGAAGCCGAGGATGACCTCGAGCGTCTGCAGCTGCGCGGGCCTGGGCACGACGCGCGCCGGCTGCGACCCCGCGACCTCGCGCACCCACAGCTCGCCGGCGACATAGGCGATGCGCTCCCCGTCGGGAGACAGCGCGACGCTCGACACGAAGTCGCGGCCCTCGAACCACGTGAGCTGCGTCTCGCGCGCGGGCAGCGTATCCGCGTTGCCGCTCGGACGTGCGCCCCCGTTCGCGCGATCGCGCGACGGACGCAGCATGGTGACGCCGAGCAGCACGGCGAGCCCGACGACGAGGACGCCGGCGAGCCAGAGGCCACGCCCACCCCGTGCGCGCCGCTGCGCGGGTGACCCGCGCCCTCGCGTGTCCGTCACCGTGCTCTCCGCTGGCGTCACGAGCGCGGCGAGCGCTTCGAGGATGCGACCGCCATCCGCGTATCGCTCCGCCGGCGCCTTCGCGAGGCAACGCTCGATCACGCGCACCAGCTCGCGCGGCACGCCGGCGTTGAGCTCGTCGAGCGGCGGCGGCGTGTCGTGCATGATGGCCACGCCGAGCTCGGGCGCCGAGTCCGCGATGAACGGCAGCCGCCCTCCGACCAGCTCGTACATGACGATGCCCAGCGAGAACACGTCCGAGCGGCGATCGGCCGGCAGCCCGCGGCATTGCTCCGGGGACATGTACGCGGGCGTCCCGACGATGCCGCCCTCGCGCGTCATGAGGTACGGCTCGTCGAGCGTCGACTCGAGCGCGCCGGGCGGATCGACGTGCTTCGCCAGCCCGAAGTCGAGCAGCTTGACCGTCCCCTCGCGGTCGATCATCACGTTGGCCGGCTTCACGTCGCGATGGATGAGCCCGGCGTCGTGCGCCGCGGCGAGGGCCCGCGCGAGCGCCCCGGCGATCTCGACGACCCGGTCGATCGACAGCCGCCCACGGTCGATGACGGCGCGCAGCGTCTCCCCCTCGACGTGCTCCATCGCGATGTACACGCCGGCCGGCGCCTCGCCGACCTCGTACACCGTCGCGACGTTGGCATGCTTGATCGCGGCGAGCGCGCGCGCCTCGCGCACGAACCGCGCCCGCGCTGTCTGGTCACCGACCGCGCCCGCCGCGAGCACCTTCACCGCAACCGTCCGCTGCAGCCGCCGGTCCGTCGCGCGGAACACGACGCCCTTCGCACCACGTCCGAGCTCCGCCTCGATGCGGAAGTGTGCGATCACGTCCCCTGGCTTGATCGAGAGCTCCACGCTCATGGCCCGCCTCGGAGCGCCGCCCGCGCCCCGCCTCCGAGCCTACGAGGAAACCAGTTTGATGACCAACGGGACGGCCTTCATTGCGATGACCGGACGGCCAGCTCTCTGCCTCGCTGAACGGCACGAGCGCGAGGCAGTTCGCCGCGATCATCGCGGCGTTGAGCCGCATGGAGAGCTTCGGTGCCGCCAGCGTCGCCGCCCTGGCTTCCGTGATCCACACGATGCGGCGCGCCGGCTCGAGCCCGGCTCCGGCGACGCGTCGCCGGCCGCGAGCAGGTACAGGACCTCCGGGCCTGCGACGAGCACGCCGGGAACCACGAGGATCGGCTCGGCCGCACGGAGCGTGGCGATCAGGCGGTCGCGGAAGCTCACCCGCTCAGTATGGAGGCGAAGCCTTCCCGTACGCATAGTTAGAAGATTCTTGCGATCTGGAGGCAACCGCGCGCCCCTGCCCTCGATAGCGGCGGGCATGAGTGACCACGGAACCGACCTCGTCGTGCTCGACCTCGGTGATCAACGGTACGAGTTCGCCGACCCCGGG
>JAIOII010001619.1 GCA_019912685.1 Kofleriaceae bacterium | reverse complement strand
CCGCCACCGCCGTCGCCGGCGGCATCGCCGTGCCCGCCGTGGTGATGATCGTGCCCGCCGCCGCCGGCGGCCTCCTGCCCGGTGGGCAGCGGCCCCATGCTCTCGTGGTGGGCGTTGTGCGCGTCGGCCCACGCGCGCACGCGCGAGCGCAGCGCCACGGCGTCGCCGGTGGTCACGAACACGAGCGCGGCGCCGGTCGGCGTGTCCTCGACCGTGACCGACGTCCCCGCGATCGTCACCGGGCAGTGATCGTCGGCGGCGGCGGTCGGTTCGGCGGGCGTGGTCGTCACCTTCGACGAGGACGAACCTCCGCACGCGACGAGCAGGAACGAGAGCAGGCCAGAGAAGACGAGATTCGAACGCATGATCATGGACTCCGGGAAGGGGCGGGCGAGGCACCGCTGGCCGACGGGTGTACCGTAGGACGCGGGTCGTGCGCACGTCGTCTGCGCGCCGGTCCGCTCACGCGCCGCGCGGTCAGCGCTTGCGCTCGACCGTGTGCAGGAGCGCGGCCGCGAGCGCGACGGCCTCGTCGCGCGTACCGACGAGGCGCAGCGCGCCGGGGAACACGATCGCGATGTGGTCGCCGTGATCCTCGACGACGATCTCGTTGCCGCCGAAGACGCGCGGCATCATGACGACCGAGACCTCGTCGTGCTGATCGATCGCAGCCCGCTTGAGCCGCTGGGCCGACGGCGCCGTGCCGCTGGCCATCGCGGTCGGGCCAGCCGGCTGCGTGTTGCGGCGCGCGCGCGCGCGGCGGTCACCGCCGGCATCGACCCCCTCGCGAGTCGGTGTGCGGCGACGCTGGACGATGCGATAGCGCGTGTCGTCGTCGGCCACTCCTGCAGAGCGTACGGCAAGTTGCCGATCGCGACCATCCCCCGCCGGGGGTGACGGTGCTCACGCGTGCCGGAGCGAACCTCGGTGATGTAGCATCGCACCATGTGGGTACGCGGCCTCGCCCTCCTGCTCTGCCTTGCAGTCTCGGCCTGTAGCGACGACGGCGGCACGCCGATCGACGCGGCCGCCGGCCAGGACGCGCCGCTGGTCAACGGGTGCCCCGTGCTGTCGGAGCCGCAGGCGAGCCCCGGCGATCCGATCGATGGTGACACCTTCGCCAGCTTTGCCGCTCCGCTCTTCCAGAGCTACTGCACGCGCTGTCACGCGACGACGCTCACCGGCGCCGCGCGCAACGGCGCGCCGACCGGCTTCGACTGGGACAGCGAGGCCTCCGTCCGCGCGCACCTGCCCGAGATCCGCAACGCGATCGGCGTCCTCAACTTCATGCCGCCGAGCGAGCCCCGCCCCTCGTGCGCCGAGCGTCAGCGCCTCGTGCGCTGGATCGACGCGTCGGCGCCCTGACGGGTCACTTCGTGATGACCTGCGCGTTGCCGTTCTGATCGATGACGCCGCTCACCGCCGCGCCGTCGATCACGACCTGCGCGTTGCCGTGGGCGTCGATCGCCTCCGGCCCCGACACGCTGCCGCCGGAGATGATGACCTGGGAGTTGCCGTGCGCCTCGATCGCGACCTTGGTCCCGCGGATCTGGCAGTTGGTGAGCGTCACCTGGCAGTTGCCGTGAGACTCCACGGCGACCTCGCCCTCGATCACGCAGTCGCTCATCGCGACGAGCTCGTTCCCGTTGCACTCGATCGGCTCCTCGCGGACGCCGCTCGCGGACGGCGGCGCCGGCGGCGCTCCGGGCGGCGCCTCGCGCTCGGCGTAGCCGCTCGGCTCCGGCGGTGGCGGCGGCGGCGTGGTGGTGGCGAGGCACGAGGCCACGAAGGCAACAGCGCTGGCGACGACGGCGGCGACTGGCTTCATGCCGGCGACTATCGTCCCGCTCGCGCCCGCGCGCCACTCTTCTCTCGCCGATCGACGCGCGGGATCCGCCGCGCGATCGTGGTGAGCAGCCACCAGGTCTTCGCCATCGCCGGCGCGAGCGCCGGCTTCCCGGTGGTCAGGAGCGCCGCGGCGAGGTCGCGGTCGGGGTCCGCCCAGACGAACACGTTGGTGAAGCCGAGGTGCCCGAACGCGTGCGGCGTGTCGATGCCGTACGGGCTCGCGACCCGGGCGCCGAGCATGACGCCCATGCCGTAGCGGATCGGCGCGCCGATCGTGAGGTCGAGCTCGAGGTAGCTCTGCTCGGCGACGGCGCGCGCGATCGTGCGCGGATCGAGGATGCGCACCCCGTCGAGCGTGCCGCCGTCGAGCAGCATCTGCATGAAGCGCGCGGCCTCGCTCGCGGTCGTGCAGATGTTGCCGGCCGGGACCACGGCCTCGAGGAAGCGCGGGTCGTTCGACATGCGCACCGCGTCCGGGAAGCTCACCGACAGCGCGCGCTTGATGAAGGTCGCGAGCGGCGGCACGACCGGCGGTCCGGTGAACGCGTTCACCGCGACGTCGTGCAAGCGAGACGGCGGCACGCCGTAGTCGAACGAGGCGAGCCCGAGCGGCCGGCGCACCTCCTCGAACAGCACCTGACGCAGCGGCTTGCCGGTCACGCGCTCGATCACCGCCCCGAGGAGGAAGCCGCCGGTCAGCGCGTGGTAGCCGAGCTTGCGCCCGGCCCGCCACGACGGCGCCTGCTCGCACAGGAGCGAGAGGATCTGCTCGGGGTGCGCGAGCAGGTTGGGGTCCGCGAGCTCGGGCGGGATGCGCGGCACGCCGGCGCGGTGCGTGAGCACGTGGCGCAGCGTGATGTGGCGCTTCCCCTTGCGCGCGAAGTCCGGGAGGTACGTCGCGACCGGATCGTCGAGGTGGACGAGGTGCCGCTCCTCGAGCAGGTGGACGAGCATCGCCGTCACCATCTTCGAGGCCGAGAACATGCAGTAGAGGCTGTCGTGGCGCGCGGGGCGCTTGAACGCGTCGCGCGGATCGTGCGGCGCGTTGCCGGCGGCGTGGCCGATCGCGCGATCGAGGATGGTCACGTTGCCGCGGCGCAGGCAGAGCGCGAGCGCGGGGTAGAGGCCGGTCCCGTACGCGCCGATCGCCGCGTTCCAGATCGTGTCGACGGCGTCGCGATCGACGCCGCCCTCGGCAGGGTCCGCCTCGGGGCCGATCGAGGTCACCTCGGCGGCGGGATACGGTCGCACCAGGGTCTCGAGACCCCGGCGCACGAACGACGGCATGGCGCGATCGTACTACGATCGCGATCGCTATGCGCCGCGCGCGCGCCGCCCCGTCGCGCTGACCAGGAAGCCGAGGGCGACCACGCACCCGAGGATGAAGCAGCTTCCCCAGAGCGCGGTCGCGCCGACGTGATCGAGGACGGCGCCGCCGGCGAGCGGGCCGACCATCGACGCGAGCCCCCACGACATGCCGAACGTGCCCTGGTAGCGGCCGCGCGCCTCCGCGCTCGCGAGGCTGGTGACCACCGTCGAGTTGAGCGGCGCCGCGATGATCTCGCCGAGCGTCCACACCGCGATCGCCGCGACGTGCACCGCGATCCACGACGACGGTCCGTGGAGCGCGATGCCGCTGCCGGTGAGGAACGTCGCCAGGGCCAGGAGCCGCGAGCGGTCGTGACCGCCGCCCCACAGCGTGAGCCGCGGCTGGAGCAGCACGATCAGCACGCCGTTCACCGCCAGGAGCCCGCCATACGCCGCCTGGTCGTAGCCCTGACTCGCCAGGTGCGCCGAGAGCGGCACCGCGCACTGGAAGATGATCAAGGCGGCGCCGAACGAGAGCAGCCAGAACATCATGAAGGTGCGGTCGGCGAGCACGCCGCCCAGGCTCACGCGCGGCCCGGGCGCCGCGTCGTGGGTGGCCGCCGCCGGCCGGGTCTCGCGCACGCGCCCGCCGATCAGCGTGGCGTAGCCGAGCATCGTCGCCGCGTCGGCGAGGAAGAGCGCGGTGTACGACCACTTGGACAGGAGCCCGCCCATCACCGACGCGAACGCGAACGACAGGTTGATGACCCAGTAGAGGTAGCCGAAGGCGCGCAGGCGATCCGCCGGCGCCACGACGTCGCCGACGTACGCCATCACCGCCGGCCGGTAGAGCTCGCCGACGAACCCGAGCGCGAACGTGTTCACCGCGATCGCGACGATGTCGCGCTGGAAGCCGAGCGTTGCCATCAGCACGCCGCCCCCGATCATCGAGGCGAGCATCGTCGCGCGCCGGCCGAGGCGATCGGCCATCACGCCGCCGGCGAGCGCGGCGATCACGCTGCCGGCGCCGAACAGCGACACGACGAGCCCGGCGCTGGAGACCGAGAGGTGGCGCTCGCCGGTCAGGTAGAAGGTGAGGAGAGGCGCGACGAAGCCGCCGCTCCGGTTCACCAGCGTCCCCAGCCACACGATCCAGTACTCCTCGGGGAGGCTACGGCGGATCTCGGCGACTCGACCCACGGCCTTCCCCAGCGTACCTCAACCCGTGCCCGTGCCCGTGCCCGTGCCCGATCCGCCGTCATCAGCTATGCTGGATGGGGGATGCGCCGTCCGTGGCAGCTGTATGCCCTCGTCGCGCTCGTCGCCGCCGCCGGGATCGCGGCGGTGCTCGCGCCCGCGATCACGCGCGACGCGAGCTTCCACGCGTACGCCGACCGGCGCGGCTGGCTCGGCATCCCCAACGCCGGCGACGTGCTGTCGAACCTGCCGTTCGTGCTCGTGGGGATCACGGGGGTCGTCGGGGTCGTCGGGTTCCGCGGCGTCCCCGTGTCGCGCCGCTCGCCGCTCGCGGTCGCGCTCTTCGTCTCGCTCGTCGGCGTCGGCTTCGGCTCGGGCGCGTACCACGCCGCGCCCGGCGATCCGACGCTCGCCCTCGACTGGGCGCCGATCGTGCTCACGCTCGCGTTCCTCGCGGCGCTCGTCGTGGGAGATCGCATCGATCGCACCGCGGGGTTGGCAGCCGCGGTCGTCTTGCCGGTGATCGCGCTCGTCTCCGTCGCCGTGTGGTACGCCGGTGGTGGCACGGGCACGGGCACGGGCACGGGCACACACGCGAAGGGTGGCTGGTTCGCCCTCGAGATCTCGTGGGCGAAGCTCGTCGTCTTCCGCGTCGTCTTCTTCGGCCTCATGGCGGTCGACGCG